>NZ_JBYCKN010000149.1:0-8800 GCF_057473405.1 Sulfobacillus sp. TH-112 | reverse complement strand
TTGTGATAATATATGCCTCATATGTTAGTTTTGTCAACATTTCTGACAAATATTATTCGATAATATACAAACACATTACAAACACGTAAGATACGGTGCCATCCTGTATGCGATGTAGAACCTGGCGCAATCCGCTATGCGGCGTCCCTCATCCATGGGGAATAGCCGCCTAGGCAGAAAGAACCGCGAGTACTTAGTACTCGCGGTCCTCTAAAAAGCCTGTTAGCCTTTAGTCATCAAACCTGACATTGCGCCATCTGGCTTACCGACTAATCCACCAATAGTTTGGAAAGATGACATCTCCAATGGGATTAAATGTTGAAACCGTGCCATGAATATCGTTCGCATGTACATTAAATAGCGGTTCCCACGGAACAAAGATAGCCCCAGGCAGTTGATCGGCAGCATAGGTTTCATAGTTATACAGCGCCGTCAGCGTTTGCGCCGTCGTTCCCGGCTCATAGCTCTTCTGAATAAGAGCATTCATGGTGTTGCTGCTATACCCTCCGCCGTTCTCGGCACCACCGGTCGCAAACAATCCACCACCCGAAGGATACGGATTGCCATAAGTCCAACCACCTTCATTCCCCTGTCCCCAATAGGCTGCTGCCCACTTGGATGAATCTAACTGGCTATAGCTGGCGACGGTATCAAATGGCTCTTGGTTGAGGTTAACAATAATCCCCTCTTGAGCCCAATCACTTTTTAGAAGTTGCATCTCGTCCGCTCCGCTTTGACTTCCTGATGCATAGTCCAGCGTGAACATCAACTTCATATCGCCCTTCGTCATCACCCCATCCACTTCGTGCCATCCATGCTGCTCCAAAATTTCCTTTCCTCGTTTCAGGTTATATGGATACGGCTGATTTTTGAGAGCGGCGTCATCATACACCGTCGGCGGTTCTGGAGCCAAAGTACCGTCGTCTATGGTCCCATAGCCGTGAAAGATTGTCTTGATCATTCCTTCCTCGTCCACCCCATATTGCAGCGCCTGTCGTACCGGCAACTCCTGAAACGCATTCCCAATATGTGTTCCCCCAGGGGCATCTGAATTCAGATTTAACATGATGTAGTTAAATCCTAAGGGGTAGGCCACGGTCATAGTATCGTTTGTCAGTTGATTGCGTGACGACAGCAAGGAAACCCCTAAATAGCCCACGTTCACCGTTCCCGTTTTTAACGCCGCGAATTGAGCGGATGTGGAGGTTTCATACTGAAATACCACTTTACTGAGATAGGATTTATGCCCGTCATAATGCGCATTGGGTACAAAGTCCCAATAATCATTGGGTTGCACCGCGGATAATTGATAGGGACCGTCGACCACGTGATAGACCGAATTCATGGGTGAATTTCCTACCGAGTTAATAAATGCCATCTCTGCGGTCATGTTGCTGGGGTACTTATCCCAGACCGACTTCGGAACCGGAATGATTTCGTCGATGCCGTTTCTAATAAACCACTGGGGATTGCGTGGACTAGTCGTGGTGATCGTGACCGTGTCGGTACCATCAGCGACAACACTTTTCCAGTCTGCTGGAATCCCCCCAAACCCTTGTCCAGCAAAAGTCCATGCATAGTTCGTATTAGAAAGGGATGCAGCCTTCATAATGTCCCAGGTAAACACCACATCACTGGCCGTCACAGGACGCCCATTTGACCAATGCCACTTCGGATTTAGCTTTATCGTATACACCGTATCATTCTTGTTCCAGGTAACCGAACTCGCCAATGAATGCTGATAATCTAACTTATCGTCCTGATTAAAGTACAAAAGCGGCTTATAGAGCATAAAAGAGGTCTCTGCATTAACGACGGTATCCGCTGAAAGCGAACGCAACGGAAAGAACCAATTAGGTGATGTTTGCGGTTGCAATGCATACACGGCAACTCCGCCCGATTGCGGTGTTTTTGCCGTATTCGCCCCTGCCGCAGCGTTCGTTGAAGATCCTGCCCCACACCCCGCCAATACGCTCGCCAGCACTGCTGTCGATGCCATCGCTAGATACGCTTTTCTCATCAATTCCGACCCCTTTCAATTCTACTGCGCGAGACGACAGGTGATCGTCGGATCCGACAGTTCCGACGGCCTAGCTCGTCTTCTGTTCTATCTCTTCACTTCGATATCGTGTCAAAGGATGTTATTCGAGGCAAATGCAGAAAAATCCTCTTTCCCTAGAAAAGTAGGCGTTGAACCGCGTCCTTAAATTTCACACTTTCGCATATCGGATCATCTGATCAGGGAACGAAAAATGGGTATTCGCGCGATGTGACGCACTTTTTGGGGATATCACAATTCTTGCGATGGATGCGCATCTGTACATCCTATGCGAGAACGCGCTCTCGTGGCGACGAGGCACCGAATTGTGGTCCCAGAGGCAGCGGTAGTCTGACCTCTACCTGGCAGCCCGTTCCAGGAGTGGACACCATCGAAAAGGTGCCATGCACCTCCTTCACTCGCCCCCTCATGAGAGTCAGTCCGAATCCGTCCCCGACATACTCGAAGCCGCTCCCATCATCACACACTGCAATACTCAGCCATTGCCCCGAAACCACAGAGATTTTGACATCCACATTTTTTGCCCGGCCATGGCGCACAGCGTTTAAAATGCTCTCTTCCACAACCCGATACGCGACCAGTCGTAATGGACTCGCAATACGATTTTCTACGGGATGGTCATACGCGGCAATTTCAGATCCCCACTGCAAGTTCACCACCGTATGACGATGGAAGGCCTGCTGAAGCTGCTGTAAGGCCGGACGTAGCCCTACCCGAATTAACCCCGGATGAAGACGATGACTTAACATACGAATGTCCTGCTCGCGCACATTTTCGAGTTCATCAAGCACTTCTTCGTAACGAGTCAACCCTTCCTGATTAAAAAGTACTCCTGTCTCTTTGAGGCGCTCCAGCTTAAATGAAATGAGCAATAATTTCGTCTGTATGGTACCATGCAGTTCTTCTGCGATTTCTCGGCGAAATCGCTCTTCGGCTTCAAAGCCCCTTGTTGAGGCCACAGCTCGCCATGCTCTGATATGCGGTTTCTTGTCTTCCGCTAGCAAGTGTTCTAGCAATTGAACCACCTGTGTGAGACTGGCGCTTTGTTCTTTATCGATGATCCCACCGGAATAGGCAGCCAGTAATCCCCACACCCTATCTCCTCGCATTATGGGCAAACAGACTCCCTGCGAGAGCGGCTCACCTGAAGATGATTCCACCATGAGTGCCTGGTGGATGGGTCCTTGATAAGGTTCATGGCGGTGGTATAGTTCCCGAAAGACGTCGTGATCCATTGCCACTTCGTGCGGTACGACAGTTGGATTAGACTCAGCAACCAGTACCGCACTCTGAGTCGACTCGTGAATTCGATACACCTGTATCAACGCTGTATGCGACGTGCCCAACGCGAGATTCATAATGTCATTCCACACTCTATGCGATATCGACATGTTCCAAGATCCCTGCCCATGTATTGACTTATTGGCAGAGCACTTCTCGAAGGCAGAGATTTTTTCCTTCGCAACAATGAGAGATTCATCCGTGCAGATGCGACAGCGTTACATTCATTGCTTGCCTAGTCGACAATATTTTGTTCGAATAACCAAAAACCAGGATTAAATCCATCATATTATGTCGAGAGAATTTTCTGTGAAAAATGCGGCTAGGATCGCCGATGGCCCTCCAAATATAAAAGCGTGGCGCGCACGCGCGGATGCATACCAGGCTCCGACGCATCAATGCCTAATACTTGGTATACCTGGGTGATATAGTTTTCCACTGACTTGGGACTGAGGTCGAGACGGCTGGCAATAGCGGCATTGGAATACCCCTGGGCGATTAACGCGATGATATCGCGTTGCCGTGAGGTGAGGGCGCCCATCGCGGTACCCGGAACCGGTAAAAGCGCCTGCACCAGCAAGGGATCTAAGACCACCAGTCCGTGTTTTGCCCCAACGATCGCTCTCCTGAGAACGGCCACGTCGACCACAGAGCGTTTTAACAAATACGACCAGCCAGCCACCTCATCCTGCGGCAAGGATTTCAATAGTCCCGGCTCATCATAGTTTGACAACAATACTATCCCGACATCAGATTACTGCCGGCGAATTTTTAAACCAATTTGCACTCCAGTGTCTCCGTCGCCAAGCTCAATATCCAGTAGTGCAACGTCTGGCTGCAGTTCCACGACCTCATGCAGAGAATCGTTCGACCCATCAAAGGACCCCACAATGGTGAGATCCTCATACGTGTCTAACGCCTCAATCAATAGCGCGCGATAGAGCGGTTCATCTTCAAAAATAACGACACGGAGATGCTCATTCAAGACCGCCACCCCTTAACACCATGGTGTAACCCCCGGGTGAATTGGGGGGATTTCTCTCTATTGTCCATAACTCGATCCCTCGTTTAATTCTACCAAGAGCGACAACAAACGTCACCTGTGGAGGTGACGGACGCAGAGACACTATGAAAGGGCGGTCATTAATGCCTACTATTCGCCAATATCTAGCGAAAAACCAGTTATTGTTCTCTACCATATTCTTTATGGGGTGGCTTTTAGGGTTACTCGTCGACGCGACACGTATGGCCACGATCCCTGCCCGAAGCTACACCACAGCACTAATATTAGCCCAAATTGGCTTGCTCTTTTTGGCGGCATTTTTTGCCCGAAAGACGCCGCGACTAGAACACTTTCGGATCAACATCCGCTATCTTGCGCCGGCATGGCTTCTTTCGGTCCTGGTTCTCGCCACGACTGTCCATTCTCCGGTATGGCATCTCAGCATCGAATTATGGGCGGTGCTCCCCTATGCCTATCTCTGGCTACAATCGCTCATAGCCTCAGGGCCGTGTTCTCGATTCATGTACCTCTCGTCATGGATGGGCATGGCTCTTTTCACCGGAATCTTCTCGTTTATAACAACAACATTTCCGGATTCCTCAGGCCTAATCTTAATCTTGAGTCTTCTGCCACTCATCCTGGTTGGCGCCGCCTGCCCATCATCCAAAACCCCTCCCGCAACCGCGCCGACTCTCAAACTGAACAAAGTCTCCGCGGCTGCCCTGGCCATGTTTTTTGTGATGGGGATGGGCCTCAGCGACGTAACCGAATGGGTGGGGGATATTCATCGTCTGCCTCTGGCCACATCGCTCTTCTTTGGCATCGCCTCAGCGCTGGCCCTTTCGGTTCTATTGATATCCCGCCATCCCCAACACTTCCTCGCCTACTTTGCAGCACTATTTCTAACCATTGCTCTGCTCGGATATATGGTTCCCGAGAGTGCCATCCTTTCGATGGGATTACAAGTGATTATGTTGGGTGGAGCCACTCTCCTGAGCATATGGTGGTCATTACGTCTCTTATCCCAATATGCCACGTCACTAGACGCACTGGCCTTTTATACGTCCATTACTGCACTCACCATCGCCGTCGGATGGACCATTCCTCTTCTCACCGGTCCCCGTCCTTCGCTGTTAATGATTATGGTATCCATCCTATTGGTAACCATCATGTCTCCCATGCTGATCGATCACACAAATTCCCATAAGGAGTCCGTAGCGGGGCCGATACCTTCTCGAACGCCGGAAGCATTCTTTAATTCCTCGGGACTCACCCCACAAGAACGCCGGATTGTCCAACTACTGCTTAAAGGCTACAGCAATCAAGCGATTATTAAAGAGCTATACATCTCAATCAACACCCTTAAAACCCACCTGAAAAATATTTATCGCAAGACAGAAACCAAAAATCGCCACGATTTGATTGATCACATTGGCGGCTACCGCCAAGAACAAGCCAATTGAGCCGAGGTTTAGCAGGATATCCCAAAGATATCGCGAATAGCGGTTGTCAATAAGCATTCACGCGACAGGAGGCCAAATGATGTCAGAGGCCAAATATAAGATTCTTATCGTCGAAGATGAGCATCTGTTTCGAGATTTGCTCGTGAAAAGTTTGAGTCACCTATCGCATATCGAGGTCATCGGCAGCTATCCGAATGGGGAGAGCACGCTTGAATTAGCGGCTCATGATCCAAGACCCGACGTGGCCTTATTAGACATCAGTCTTGGAGAGGGCTATAACGGCATTGAAACCGGCCTCTATCTGCGCAAAAAGTATCCGCAAATTGGGCTGATCTGGCTTTCGCATCACGTCCTACCTGATCTTCTGTCCACCATCCCCGAAGAGGAAATTCCGGGAACGGCCTATATTCTTAAGCACTCTTGTCGAGACATCGCCACTCTGGAACGCGCCATCGACGGCGTCGCCCACCGCTTGGTCGTAATCGATCCAAGCCTTATCCAAGCCATGGTTCAGCAAAGGCAAAGCCCTATCTCTCGGCTGAGTGCTCGCCAACTAGACATCTTGCGACTCATGGCCGAGGGGTATAATAACAACGCGATTGCGCAGGCTTTGTTTCTTTCTGAAAAATCGATTGAAAGTCAATTAACCAGTCTCTATGCCGCTCTCAACATTCATAGCACCAATTCCTCGGAACATTCCCGCGTCAAAGCCGTCCTGACCTATCTTCAGCAAGGGCAGGGCTACCTTAAGGCCGACAACCAACCCTAGCCTCAGCCCGTACGCCGAGGAATACCAAGCACGAAACCACGCTCTGGATCATAGTCTAATCGGGCCTCCCCATATTCTGCTAAATTACGTGACAGAGAAAGGCCCAGCCCACGATTGGCACTGCCGCTTGACGAAAAATATGGCATAAACAATTGTGCCATCGTATCCGCGCTTATCACTAGATCCGGATTTTGAACGACAACCTCAACGTAAGATGCGTGTTTGATATAGGTAAGATGAATGACGCTTCCCACCGGAGCCGCCTCTATTGCATTTTTTAGCAAATTTATGAGAATTTGTCGAAGATATCCTGGATACCACACGATGTGATCGCTTTCGCAACAAATGCGCACATCGAGATCCTTTTCGCTAATGAATGGTTGAATGTCCTGTACCACTTCTTCCAGAATGGTCCGCATCTCACAGTCATCAATGTCCGCTGATCCGAAATTCCCTGCTGCTCGCAGTAGATAGGTCATGTGATTGAGAGCGCGTTCCAGGGCCGCAAACCGCTCTTTAGAGAAGTCATTCGATAGAAACTGTAATTGTCCATCAAGGATAGATAACGCATTGCCCATTTCGTGAATCCATTCGCGACGCAATTGTTGATCTTTGATTGCTTTTTCCCGTTCAAGAACCAATAGTGAAAGCAACTGGCCCTCCGTGGCACTAATCTCCCGGTTGAAATGCGCCCGAATCGTCCCATGGCACCATATCATCGCACCATTGTCCGCTTGGACATCCGATGTTTCAAGAGATATCAGTGGCAATTGTGCCGCGTAGCACCATTCCTTGATGGATTGCATGAGGTCGGTGGTATTATCGTACGGTCCCTTAGCGTCTCTCACTACCCGTCCCCCCAGTATCATCCCGACTTTCGCGCGATATTTGTTACTTCTCCTCGAATTTACGGAATCCACGGTCTCCCAAAAAGGGGGAGGTCCCTAGTAAAGTACGGGACCACCTCCCTTTAAATGTAGAATTGAAACTCACTCGAGGCTGTGGCACACTCACATCAGGAGTTGACCATTCGTGGATGATACCATCATCACCCCAAACAACCCAGGGTTCATCGTGGATCCATCCGCCATGTTTCTAGACTTTGCGATAACCGAGCTATCCGCGTTGGGGTATTGCATCATCCCACTGCGCGATGGCACATCGATTCTAAGACACCCCCAATTACCTGATGCCTCCTTTGTGTTAACCGACATGTTATTACCCGATATGACAGCAATTGAGCTGATGCAGCAGTTGAGGGCACGATTACCGGATATACGGATTATTTTTATGGGAGTGGACTTGGAACTAATGCCGCTGGCCCAAGAGTTGGGCGTGCGTTTTATTCTTAAAAAATCGCTATCCAGCCGGTCCTCATGGAAAGCCCTACTCTCAAAAGCGTAATACTCCCTTCGTAAAAATTATGGATTCCTTCTGCCACAACGAAAAATAACGCCTGGTGGCGTGACATTCACCCCACCAGGCATCATCGCACGTTATCTTCAATCGGGTCAGAGTACTTGCCTTACTCCTTAATCGTCCAATAATTTGGAGACAGTAGGTCTTCGACCGGATTAAACGTGGATTGCACTCCCACGACTTCTGTACTGCTCTCATTGAGGGAGGCGATCCAAGGAAACCACAAATAAGGAACGGTCTTGGCAGCATATGCTTCATACGCATCGAGGGCTTTGGTTCGTTGACTGGCGCTTCCCGGCGCGTACGAGGCTTGAATCAGTTGATTCATTTGCACACTACTGTATCCGCCCGCGTTAGCCGCAGCCCCTGTCTCAAAGAGTTCTCCTCCAGTGGGATAATAATCTGGTTGATAGGTCCAGCCAGCGCCCCAATAGGCCGCATCCCATCCTTTAGGACTTCCGTGATCCGTGGTCACCAAGTTATCAAACGGCATGGCATCTAGGGTCACTTGAATTCCCTCTTTGGCCCAGTCCGCTTTCACCAACTGTACCGTATCCGCCACCGTTAAGCTCCCCGATGAGTATATCAAGGGAAACGCCAATTTTACGCCATTCTTAGTCATAACGCCGTCCACGAGTGACCAACCGTGCTTTTCTAAAAGTGCCTTGCCAGCTTGAATATTATACGAATAAGGCGGCGAGGACAAAGCTGGGTCGTAGAACTTCGTTTTCGGTTCACTGGGCACGGGACTATCTTCCACAACCCCCTCACCGTGGTATATCCCCTGGATAATTGCCGACTGATCA
>NZ_JBYCKN010000148.1:0-6323 GCF_057473405.1 Sulfobacillus sp. TH-112 | reverse complement strand
TAACCTTAATACCAAAAAACTTACTGTTGTTCTTCGCGAGGATCCCAAAACCAATAACCGTATGTTTTTTGCGATGCAAGCCACGGCGCATGGCCTATGGCTCTCGGTGAATAACTCGGGTGACTTGAAGCTTACGACAACGCCCGGCACATTGTGGTATTGGTCGTTTGCCACACGACGGGTGACTCATCGAATTCCTGTCTATCATGCACCGACATTACTCTATGGGGGAGTGCCTGGCGGCGCGGTGTTTTCTGGAGACTATTCGCTGGCCCCAGGGTCGCCTGTCAATCCGGCGCCCTATCCCGTTTACGTGGCTAACTATGAACGAGAAGTAGTGATTCAAATTACGCCAGCAGATAATCCCGGAGGGGAAACATCTGTAGACGGACCGTATGTGGCTATTGATGGCGTGGGCGAAAATGGGGAATTGGTGAATACTCAACAAAATAGCGTTACTACCATCCCCTCGCCTCGAGGATTGGTATCGGGCGGGTATGTCGTGATAGAACAGTCCCAGTCACTCAGGTGGGCGCCACTGCCCCATTAGTGAGCGCCAGTTTGAGGTACTTTGGGCCAACTTCTAGATCGTTGATGGCAAGTGGCCGGATGTAGAACCGATGCCGTCCGCCCACAAGATTGGGCCGCAATAGCGAAAAAGCCTATAGGTTTTTTGTGCCAACATCCGATCTCGCCTACGTGATGTCTTGGGAAGAGTGGCTAAAATTACCATCTATACAATCTAAAAGCGTTGTGGTATCTTGCCTTCTCCATCCTGTAGGTGAGGGATCCGTGTGATGCGTATCATTGGAATGGTTCAGAGGACAGACGAGGGCTTTTGCGCGTCGCCGATTATCGTAGAGATTGAGGGTGTTTTTGGCCACTCTCAAACACCAGTGGCATCATGTTCTTCGAGAACCGCGGATTGACTTATGGTTGCTTGCGTAGATACCGCCACCCAAAAGCGGAACATATCGCGGCAATCCCGACGTTGACGAAGAGTCTTTTCATCGTATGATGCTTGAAAAAGAGGACATCGACGCATACGATGACGGCTATCAATACGACAATGTATAGAACCGTCAACCAGCGTCGTGTCATCATGATAACCTCCTCGTGAGACCGAACGGGCCACTACGCTATCTCTTTAACTGTGCGTCACACATGAGGATCGTCCTAGTGAAATTCCGGCTCAGTGCGTTGAGGCTCTCGGGAGCCGCGTTTACGGGATGATTGGTTTCGTAAATAGGGTTTCTGGCGCGCCAGGTTCGGATTCTGGGCTCGGGCCAATGGGGTGAAACCCGTGACGATAATAGAGACGAATCGCCGCGGCATTATGGTCTCGAACGCTGAGTAGAAGCCGCGTTGCCTTTTGAGCCTTAGACCATGCCATCACCGCCTCGACGAGTTGATCACTTACTCCCGCGCCTCGTGCAAACGGGGCCACCCAGAGCGACATCAACTCGGTATCCGAACCGTTGGACTGGCCACTTACCATCCCTCCGGGAGTCTCATTCATATAGGCTACAATATTCAAGGGAACGTCCGAAAGACGTTGGCGCCAACGATTTTCGCGGTCTCCGGCTCCCTGCCAGTCGCCGAGACGCGAACCGAAGGCTAACGGAGATTCCTCCAGAGCAGCTAAGCGCAATTCTCTCCACAACCGCCAGTCATCGGGTGTGAGTCTTTTGAGATGGGTCATATGTCCCCTCCTTTGATATCTTCATGCCTTCGACTGCGACAAACACGATTCCTTGTTTGACGGTAGTCGCCAACAGGGACTCTTTCTTATGGCTACAGCACCTGTGTTTAAGGTGTTGTGCTACCATATTAAACGACGATATGCACTAGAGAGCCAAGGTAAGCGCCTCAGGCGATTCGCAGCTTCGGTTAGCTACGCGAGGATGGTATCGGTGTATCCTATCGGATTTTGGGTGAACCCGCTAAGGAATCATCTTTCTTCTATGTGCATCGACTTACGGGCGGCTAACCACGAAGATGTATTAATACTCTGGAATTTGGGCGATGTGTGCACTATGAGTGGTATATCAGGAGAGGGGTCATGAATCGCGTCATGGTAATGGGGGTATCCCCTGGGAGTGGGAAGTCCACATTTGCGCGGCGATTCAGTATGGTTATAGGGATTCCGGTGACACATTTAGATACCTTATTTTGGAATCCGGGGTGGGTTCAGTCGACGCCGGAACTGTTCTTGTGCCGTCAACAAGAAGTGGTGAGTCGCGACCGGTGGATTATCGAGGGGAACTATACGACCACTGGATATGGATTGCGAACCGATCGAGCAGACACACTTATCTATCTTGACATGCCTCTTCTGCTCTGTGTATTTCGTGTTTTTAGGCGGCGCTATGAGTTCCGCGAAGGCAGCCGTATGGATATGGCGCCAGGTTGCCCAGAAAAGATTGATTGGGCATTTCTTCGATTTATTCTAACTACATATCACCGACGCCGCCGGAATATTGCACATCGGCTTCGTTCTTTTGAATCCTTGGGAGACGGTAGACGGGCGATCGTACTGAAGGGTTCACGAGAGATTGAGGCATTTCTTCGAGCGACTTCAGAGAGGATTGCGCAACCCTACGCCACGACAGACTAACATCGTGATGGCGGTATGGTATGGCATGGCATGGCATGGCATCATAACAAGGTAAACACTGTAAACGTCTCGGAAGTGGCTGGTTTCAGTCATTTAGGCCAGATACTTCAAGGGGTGCGCGCTCGACCGCTATCTGATATCAAAACGATGGCTATGGTTTAAAGTGACGTTGAGGAGAGAGAAGGGCCGAGTCCGTCTTCCGCCACTCCCGTCGGGCACGTTTCATGCAGACGTAGGCTTAATAGGGCTCCTAGCGCACAGGCAATGCCAAAGAATAGCAATCCTGCTCCAACCCCAAAGACAGAACTCAAAAATCCATATCCCGCAATGCCTACCACACCGCCAATACGTCCTGCCATTTCGGATAATCCTTCTCCAGTGCCGCGCCACGAGGTGGAAAACTGTTCCGCTGGGGCAATGACAATCGTTTTATCAGGGCCAGCAGGTCCAAAAAAATAAGTGGCAATCATGAGAATCGCGACAATGACAAGTGGAATATGGTGAAAGCATAGAAATAACGTCCCTAAGGTTATCAGTGCCAGTGCCCGCCCTGAAAACCCCAATATTTGCAGAGGTCTTCGTCCCCAGCGGTCAATTAGCCACACCGTGCAAAGAGCAGCCGGTATGGTAACAGATTTGACGATAACACTGCTCCAAGAAGCATCGGCGATCGAACTGCCAAACAACGAAATCATGATGAGGGGAAGAAACATGCCAAGCCCTTGATCCGTAATCTGATACAGAAAGTAACTGCCTTGGGCGACTTGAAGAGTTTGGCGCATTTTGTCCCGACTAAAATAATGGAAGGCCGATTTCACGCTGTTATGATGCGGAGCGCGTTGCCATAAGGGCGACTCGACAACTCGGCTGCGCAGAACGATGAGGGGAATGGCCAATACTACCCCAGTGGCTAAGGTTATACGCCATCCTGATCCGACGCCTAGGGAAATGAGCCAACTACCTATGCCATAGGCGATCACGGTACCAAAATTAGCCACCCACATGACCCATGCCATGGTTCGACCACGGCGTTCGATGGGACAAACTTCGGTCAGAAAGGCGAAGCTGATAGCAAAGTCTGCGCCGACACCAAATCCTACAATAAGGCGGGCACCCAATAGCCACCAAATATTGGGGCTGAGTGCACTGACCAGAGCTGCGCCGAGAAAACATACATAATCCCACATCAATACGCCGCGCCGACCATAGCGGTCGGCTAATACACCGCCAGCCAAACTCCCCAGAATCATTCCGATCGAGGTAATCGAGGCCACCATCGATAGTTCCCATCCTTGGAGTCGCCATATATGTTTCAGTGTGACTAATACCATCGCCATGAGGCCCATATCATAGGAACTGAGCAAAATTCCTGCACCTGCGATAACTGACTGTGATTTCCAGCGCCCCATGAATACCTCCTGCCCCTTTTGACCACTCCATCAATGTTGTTAGCCTACGCTAACAAATGATTGTCTGTCAACGACCAAGACGGCTCCGTGTTGCCCCTGAGAGACCAATATCGCGGAGTGCATTGTACTGGAATATACTCTAGTAAACAAATATACCTTGTGGAGTATGAGTTTTCTCGCGAAAAAGATGGGTCTTATCGGCTATCAGCTCAATATGTGCAAAACGTTCAAGTAACATTAAAATGAAACGTAGAGAATGGTAAGACGTTGACTCTCTGTTTATGGCTTACGCGAGGAATTTTTATCATACCATAGTCGGTATTGTATTCAAGGAGGTTGTTCATGGGCGGAACATTGAATTTAATGCTACTTTCTGGTGATTACGCGAAAGTGCATGCAGCCGCCATGGTGAGTTTGGTGGCGGGAAGTCTTGGTCAAAGTGTCAATGTATTTGTTTCCATGGAAGCATTGCCAGCGTTTCACAAAGAGGAATCCGTGCGCAGCACGATCTCCCGGGGGCCCGTGGCAGAAGACATTGCCCGGACGGCTAATCCCGATTACCTGGGACTTTTCGAGCAAGCGAAAGAGATAGGAGACATTCACCTGTACGCCTGCAGTTTAGTGGCAGATATTAAGCAGTGGGAGTTAGGTGATCTTGTTCCGCTCTTTGATGACGTGATGGGGATCGCCGGATTTCTGGGCCAGGTAGATCAGGGTACGTCACTAACATTTTAGCCAATGAGCGTGATAAGGAGGCAAAGAGTGATGGCAGAAGAGGCAAAGGTGGTAGATGCCCGGGGATCTTTTTGCCCTGGGCCGTTAATGGAACTCATTAAGGGCATTCGGCAAGAAACGGTCGGTACGATTCTTGAAGTATGGTCATCGGACCGCGGTTCAGCTAAAGATATTCCCGAGTGGGTCAAGAAGGCAGGACACGAGGTTGTCGGTTCTACCGAAGATGCAGGTATCTATAAAGTCCAAGTGAAGAAATTGAAATAGGTCCAGCGTACGGAGCTGGACCTCACTTTTCTGACGATTGGTCTATATTATCAAAATAGTTCGATAATAGGAGGAATAGGCATGACGAAAATTGTGTTGCTTGGCGGTGGCGTTGGCGGAAGCATGGTGTCCAATCAACTCGCGCGTCAGTTGAAGCCAGAAATTTTAAGTGGAGAGGTCGAGATTACGGTCGTCAACGAAAGTGATCAACATGTCTACCAACCGTATTTTTTGTATATGGCTTTTGATCAAGCAGTGCCGGCCGATGCGCATCGCCCGGAACGCAGTGTGCTGAATCGCCATATCAAACTTGTGGTCGGTCATGCAGACCGTATCGACAAAGCATCTAACCAGGTGCTCATGAGTGACGGCAAAAAGATTCCTTATGACTATTTAGTCATTGCCACTGGTAGTCGTCCTGCGCCTGAAACGGTTCCGGGATTGGTAGACGGCGGGCACATTTTTTACACTGAAGAAGGCGCGCTTAAGTTGCGCGACGCGTTACACGAATTTGAGGGGGGACGGGTGGTTGTGACCGTCAGTGTCCCTCATAAGTGTCCGGTGGCCCCTGTGGAATTTACCTTGATGGTCCGCGATTGGCTTAATTCCCGAGGATTGGGAGAGAAGTCGGAAGTGGTCTATACATATCCCATTGGGCGACTGCATTCCCTGGAGCCGGTCGCCAATTGGGCAACCGGAGTGTTCGAAGAGCGTGGTATTACCTCGCATACGTTCTTCAATATCGAGAGTGTGGATGCCGAAAAGCATACGATAACCAGTATGGAGGGGGAAACCTTGGACTATGACCTATTGGTATCGATTCCGCCACACATGGGGCAAGAGGTCATTAAACGGTCGGAGATTGGCGACGCAGGAAACTGGATTCCTACCGATCGATATAGCCTCATGATGGAGGGCTCCGATAATGTTTATGTACTTGGCGATGCGACCAACTTGCCAATTAGCAAAGCCGGATCGACCGCCCATTTTGAGGCTGATGTGGTAGCGGCCAACCTCATTAACCGAGTGCACGGAGGAAAAGGGTCGATTCGTTATGACGGTAAGGTATTTTGTTTCATCGAAGCCGGAAAAGACCAAGCCACCTATATTAAGTTCGATTATCAACATCCTCCCAAGCCACAGCCCCCCAGCGACTTGATTCACCTCTATAAATTGGCGTTCAACAAGATGTACTGGCTTTCAGCGTCAGGAATTTTGTAGAGCATGACTTGGGGAAGGGAGGGGACGTATGGCTACGGTAGAAATGGACGAATCGACCCTAAAAGAAATTAGTAGTC
>NZ_JBYCKN010000147.1:0-30725 GCF_057473405.1 Sulfobacillus sp. TH-112 | reverse complement strand
GTGACCATGACTACGCGATAGCCCATCTTCGTCCAGGTGGCAATGCTCGTTTTGGCATCCGGCCGGATGGGATCCGATATCTGTAAAAGCCCAATCGTCTGATCCTTGAACCCTAGTAATACCACAGTCTTCCCTTGTCTCTCGGGTTCAATCATGGCCTCGTGTACAGATTTTGGAATGGCCATGCCGTAATCTTCCAAGAGACGGGGATTTCCTAGCACCAGCGTCTCATCGTGCCAAGTCCCTACCACACCCCCTCCGGGCTCTTCATAGATGCCCTCGATATCGGTGCCGGGTACGTCGGTGATTTTACGAATCGCCTCACCCAACGGGTGACTAGACGACACCTCCAGTGCCGATGCCAATCGACGCACGGTGATGTCATCCACCTCTCCATAGGCAACTATCTTCTCGACTGCCGGATGCCCCATCGTCAGAGTACCGGTCTTATCGAGACAAATCGTATCCACCCGGCTTGCCCGCTCTAAGGCCTCCCCGCTGCGAAAGAGTACTCCTGCCCGCGCACCCATGCCCGACCCCACCATGACGGCCGTCGGGGTCGCCAAGCCGAGGGAGCAGGGACATGCCACCACCAGGACCGCAACCGCGCGTAACCAGGCCGCATTCAAATCATGCAATACCAACCCCGTGAGCATAAACGTGACCAAGGCAATCGCAATCACAATCGGGACAAATACCGACGCAATGCGATCAGCAAATTGCTGGATGGGGGCTCGCTTAGCTTGGGCAGCTTCGACGGTACGCACAATTTGGGCAAGCACCGTGTCCTTGCCTACATGTTCCGCCGCGATGCGAAATGGTGACCGACCACGATGGATGCTCCCCGCGACCACCGAATCTCCGAGTTGCTTATAGAGTGGCATCGGCTCTCCAGTCAACATGGACTCATCTACCAAGCCATTACCGTCCTTTACCACGCCATCAACCGGAATACGATCCCCAGGCCGAATGGCTAATACATCGCCGACCGCCACCTGCTCCACAGGAACAATTTCGATCCGTCCATCATCCTTCACCCGGCGAGTCGTTTTCGGCGTCAGGCCGAGCAATTTGCGAATCGCCTCCGTAGTTCGTCCTTTTGCCAAAGCTTCCATATACTTCCCCACCAAGATTAGTGTCACCACAGTGGCCGAAGTATCAAAATAGATGGGCCGATGGGCAAACACCCCGTATACTGAAATGGCCCACGCGGCTAAGGTCCCAGTGGCCACCAGCACATCCATATTGGCATTCCTATGACTGAGGTTTAACCACGCACGGCGAATAAATCCCCATCCGGGACCAAACTCGACCAAAGTGGCTAACACCAGTTGCACGTCGGGACCGTCCCAGGTCGGAAAGGTATGGCTAACCAGCATCTTTTCCATTGACAGCCAGATCGGTAGGGTTAATGCGACTGAAATGACGAGGCGAATAAGTGCCTGACGGCTTTCGATAATGCGGCCTGATTGTCGCCCTGTATCTTGCCTCACTTGAAACCCAGCATTACCAACTTCTCGAATCACGTCGCTTGCCGAAGAGATTCCTCTGACCAGGTCAAATACGGCGGTATTATTAGCCCCGTTGATGCGCACGTTAATCACCCCAGGAATACGCGTTAAAACACTGTCCAGTCGTGCTCGAGCGGGGGCCTCATCTAGACCTGAGACATGCAACCGTACTTCGTCCGTGCGCACTGTATAGCCTGATTTCCTTACCGCTTCCACAAAGTCAACCGGTTGCACCACCTGAGGATGAAAGATGACCTGGGCATTTTCTAACGCCAAGTTCACTGTCGCTTCATCGACACCATCGAGTCGCCTCAGAGTCTTTTCCACCTGCGCGACACAAGACGCACAGGTCATCCCTCCGATTTCCAGTTGCAAGACGTCTTTTGAGTCTTCTGGCGAATTAAGCATTACGTTCAGCCTCCGTCTTAACGCCGTACCACTTTACGAATTACATCGACTAACTCATGAATCGCATCGTCACCCTGATTCTCTTGAATCGCATCGGTAACGCAACCCTTGACATGATCTTCGAGCAATAGCAGGCCGACCTCATCGAGCGCACCATCGAGCGCCGCCAACTGTTGAAGGATGTCTGGACAATAACGACCGTCCTCCACCATGCGCATGACTCCTTTAATCTGCCCTTCAATCCGCTTGAGTCGTCCCATAATTTGGTCTTTGTGCGATTCGTATCGATACATGGCTGGTCCCCATCCTTCTATAATACACATACTCCCTACGTGTATTATATATGACACCTTGTCTTTTGTTACAATAATCCCACTCACCTCTGCACCAAAGGAGCTCTGTATGAAGCACGCCATGTTACTGGGGACTCTGGCAGCATTCTTCTTTTCTTCAACCTTTGTCCTTAACCACGTTCTCGCCATGGCCGGAGGCAATGTGTTTTGGCTCGCCAGTCTACGCTACATCTGGACCGTGCCGATGTTGTTGGTGGTGGTTAAATTCCGCGGCCAAGACCCCCAATTTCTTCGTACCTTTTGGTCTCATCTTGGACCTTTTATCGTGTGGGGTACAGTGGGCTTTGGCCTGTTCTATCTGCCGCTCACCTGGGTCGCATCCTGGGCACCCGCTTGGCTAGTAGCCGGCACCTGGCAAGTGACCATTATCATGGGAAGTCTCTTAGTCCCTCTCATCGAAACCGATCCGTTTCAAAAACGTATTCCTTTTCGAGAACTGCTTCCTTCAGCTGTCATCTTAGTCGGCGTAGCCGTCACCGAATGGGTCTCCCACGGGACTCTCGGCGGGAAACCTCTCTTAGCGATTGCCCCGATAGCGGTGGCTGCCATTGCCTACCCACTGGGTAATCGGCAGATGATGCGATATACGCGCTCCCATCTCCCGCAGTGGTCCGTGTGGGATCGCACCATGGCGATGACGTTAGGTAGTCTGCCGTTTTGGGTGGTGCTGATGGGAATTGCTCAAATGAAAAGCGGTTGGCCGACGGTCAATGTAGTATGGGGCTCCGGTGCAATAGCGCTTTTTTCCGGGGTGGTGGCTACCGTGCTCTTTTTTAGCGCTACCGACAGCAGTCAGGGCAATGTCTCTGCACTGGCGCGCATCGAGGCCACCCAGTCTCTGGAAATTCTCTTTACGGTGCTCTTGGGCCGTCTGATCTTCCACGAAAAATGGCCCAGCGTTTTCGAGAGCGCCGGGCTTATCCTCATCATGCTTGGGATGATTATCCATAGTGCCAATGTCGAACGACGACCAAATCCCCCCAAACCTTCCGCCTCATCATGAGACCCCAGGGCGGCTACATCGTGAGTATAATTTTCCCAAATACTCCTTGATGCTCCAACTGCTCATGCGCCTGGTCCGCCTGTTCCAGCGGATAGGTCGTGTCAATTTCGGGAATGAGTATCCCTCGACTAAAAAGCGGCAACAGGCGTGGGAGAATGGATGCGCTCCCCATAAAAGCCCCTAAGAGAGTAATGCGATTGCGAAAAAGACTTCCCAAATCCAATCGCACCTCACCGCCGGTCGTCGTACCCACTGTCACGATGACGCCTCCGCGAGCCACCACGTCTAACGATACAGGAAAGCTCACCTGGCCCACGGAATCCACCACGACGTCCGCTCCACGACCTTGAGTGAGCGTCATCACCGTATCCTGAGCCTCTTTAAGTGCACCCAAAATGATCACCTCATCGGCGCCATATTGCCTCAGTTTCTCAGTGCGACTGGGATTACGCGTGACCGCCAAGACGCGCATGCCTCGCAACTTCGCCAGTTGGAGGGTGGCCACTCCCAGCCCTCCAGTCGCACCCCAGAGCAACACGGTTTGTCCAGGAAGAGCCCCGCTTCGCACCAAAAAGTCCTCTGCTGTCACATAAGGGATGCCAATGCTCGCGGCCTCAGAAAAAGTCAGCCCCCCGGGCATGGCGACGACATTGCGAGCCTCTAAAATCGCATAATCCGCATACGTACCGTCAAAAATATGAAACGACGGACAAGCCGGCGTATTCCCCGACAGACAGGCCGTGCAAGAGCCACAGGACACCCCAGGA
This sequence comes from Sulfobacillus sp. TH-112, assembly GCF_057473405.1. Taxonomy (NCBI): domain Bacteria; kingdom Bacillati; phylum Bacillota; class Clostridia; order Eubacteriales; family Clostridiales Family XVII. Incertae Sedis; genus Sulfobacillus; species Sulfobacillus sp. TH-112. The sequence continues at coordinate 26,683 of NZ_JBYCKN010000147.1, read as the reverse complement.
TTAATCACCACTTTTTGCCCCACCGACCACTCTCGCACTCCGGCTCCGATGGCATCAATTTCCCCGGCCCCGTCGCTTCCCGGGATAATTGGGTCGATAATCGGGCCAAACCGACCTCGACGCACCCAAATATCGCGATGATTGATGCCTGCTGCACGTAGGCGAACTCGCACTTGTCCGACGCCTGGGTCCGGAACCGCAATTTCGTCATATTGGAGTGCTGAAACATCCCCAGGCTGATGAATGCGAATGGCTTTCATTGGATATGCCTCCCTCGGACTATTGAATATTTCTACCGCGTTAAGACCGTTATTCGGATCGATATGGAGCTCGCTTTAATGTCCATGCCAGACGGCGCGCATCCTGCCACAACCTCAGGGGAGAAAACCCTGGTGGAAAAATGGGCCAATCCCAATGTAAGGCCGCTGTCTCTTTAATATATCCTAAAAATGCCAAATCGGGGAGAAGGCGTTGGTGGGTCAACGCCGCCAGTGCTTCCTGCAGGGTTAGACCGGCAATTTTCCCCGAAGGGAGGCGACCTGAACGTTCAAACGAGGCAATAATTGCGCTGGCTACCGTCTGGGCACGATCATCGCTTATCAGCGGGACCATCACTGTAGAGCCTCTATGCTGCTCCATCCAATGGTGAGGAGCACCTACGTAAGGCACCTCCAATGTCATCAAGCGAGGATGCCTCACAAACATCGCTAGGGCATAGAGTGCCTCCGCTGCCGAAAGAGTCCCCTCACTCATCTCCATTGGACCCCATCCCTGCTGCACAATCGCGTCTTGGATCTCCTGTCGCCGGACGGTTACAGGACCTCTCGCCTGTACCTCATCTCTCAGCGTGCTCACATCCCCCCACTTCACCGGCAATCCTTTTATTCTCTCAATATAGCGATCAAATGCTTTCAAAGCGGCATCCTGTTCGGCACTGGATCTCACAGGTGCTGGGCGCAAGGGGGCAACGGTTGTGCCATGCGGAAAGTTCACGACGTCCCAAAACTCCTTGGTGACGAGCTCCGTCGGATGAAGCATGACCATAAAGGCATCCCCGGGATGCTCTAAGACATAGTGGTCAACCAAGGAAACGGCCTCATCCAGGTTATGAGGCAGTCCCAATCCAAAAGGACGAGGGTTAATCACAGGAAATGAGAGGTGCAGGATCTCACCGTACCAATAGGGATGAGACAAATCCACCACATAGCTATTAAAGGAATCTGTAAAAAACACGTCCATGCCCAGTTGAGGAAGAGATTCTACGGCTTCCGGAACCCAATTTCCCCCTGGCTGGGTGAAATATGTGGGGGGCTTAATCAAATCCTTGACCATCGTCACTCCCCGTCCTTCGCGCGCAATAAATACATCGCACGCCTCCTCATAGGACAGTAAAGCCGCCTCCTCCGCCAACGTAGGATGTTCGCTGTGGCTCAATGAATGAAATCCCAGTGCTGGAGTGCCGCGTAGGGCACGGAGGGCCTTCTCATACCCTCTTTCAAACAATGCTTGGACCTTCTTTCCCACTAGGCCATAGGATCCAGGCATATTATGGCGCTGCATGGTTTCCCACATTCGCCACAGGGCTTCGTCTGACTCTGGAGTAAGAAAATCCTCTACGTCAAAACGAATGAATCCCCGTGAAATCAGCGACAGCACCCCCTAACGGCTACACAATCCTCATAGAGACGTTCGTATCGTGCCACCTCATGCATAATGGAATGCCGAGACACGATCTGAGCGCGAGCCGCCCGTTTCATTGCGATAGCCTCGTCTGGATGAGAAAAAATATCCTCCATCTTTTGAAGAAAATCCTCTTGCCCATCAAAAAGAAGTCCGGTCCGCCCGTTCTGAATCAATGCCTCATTTCCTCGAATGTCGGTGGCGAGGACCAATGCCGAGCAGGCCATGGCCTCCATGATCGCGTTCGACACCCCCTCGACTTCTGAGGTATTTAAAAAGATCTCTGCCGCCCGATACCACGACGCCATCTCGGTCTGCGCCCGATCACCCAAGAGGTGAACCCAATCGTGGCCCTCGGCCTTATCCAATACCCGCTGCCATTCACCGTTTTCGCGAATTGGCCCGGCAATGGCCAATTGATAGTCACGACCAGTCTTTTGACGAAGAGCATCCACTATATCGATGCCCCAAGACGAACGCTTCACCGGGCGAACTCCACCCGCCATTAGAATGAGCGGGTGTGGCGCGTCAGCATGCGCTCCATCGGGATGAAACTCATCGATGTTCACCGAGGGGGGCACCACAACCACTCGGTCCTCCCACTGCGGCGCGTCGCGCAATAATCGCGCTCGCCCATCTTCAGTAAACGTGACCTGGTAACGAATCGCCTCTATCCGTTCTTTCAACCTCTGAGCATCGTGCGCCCAATCCTGCCATAAATCGGTCCCGGTCCAGGTGGCGACAATTTGCTCGGGATTGATGCCATCTTCCACCAAACGTGCTCCCACCTGGCTGGCATTCCACGCATGATAAACGTCAAACCCGGAAATCCCCGGATGATACCAAACAATTTCCGCGTCGTGTCCAGCCTTTGAAAGCCCCAATTCCATTCTCCGCGCCGAGATGCTGTTACCACCTGTCGGCGGTGTATCCTCGGGAATAATTAATGCAATACGCAATCGTATCGTCCTTTCTGGGTACCTATGCAATCGGTGTTCCGTTGGGTACCATTTCGCCCGGTCGGAGCAATACCACCGCTCCGTCGCTTCGCGTAGCGCCAAGTACTAAGACTTCAGATCGTACCGAGGCCACCTGTCTCGGAGGAAAGTTTAATACCGCCACAACTTGGGTGCCAACCAAGTCCTCTGGCGTATAAAGTGTGGTGATTTGCGCTGAAGACTCTCGTACTCCGTCAGACCCAAAATCAATGGTCAGGTGATAAGCCGGCTTTTTGGCCTTTTGATTGGCTACTGCCTTCACAATGGTTCCAACGGCCAAATGGTAACGAAAAAACCCTTCCGGCGATTCATATCTTAAGACCGATTGACCATCCTCTCGCTCACTCATTCCGCTCACCTCAATTGACCGGTATACTCCCTATCTTTCCAGAGCCGGCGTCCTCTAATACTTCCGGTGGCACGTAAATACGACGTATTGGCCGATGTTCTTCCGCGATCGCACGAATGGGTGCCGAGTCCTGAGACATTTCGGTCAACTGCCCTGAATCTTGGGAGTACAACCAAATAGCATTTTCTGGATTTGGCTCGCGTGTACTTCCTAAATAATAATCATAATAAACTGTACCCGTTTCGTCGACTATACAATAGTAATTAGGATCCAGTCCTTGTTGTGCAACTTTTTCCTTTAACTTCTCATACGTCTCAGAATCCCAATCCACCTCTTTCAAGAGTCGTCGATCTAAAAATCGGCGACAAAGATCCCGCAACACCGCATCGGCGTCCTCTTGCCAGACGGCAAAAGCGTTTAACAAGGACGCATCGTCCAGGATTAGGTAATCTTTTAACGTCATTTCTCCCATCAGAAATGGCGCTATTGCCGGATTAGTGACGATGGGCGGATGCCCGTCGTTCATCAAGATACGCGCTCGCTCCAAGATCGTGCGTAAGAGTACTTCTCCGGCCCGACTGACAGGATGGAAATAGACCTGCCAATACATAAAATATCGCGCCAATAGGTAGGCCTCGACCGTATGTAATCCGCTCTTTCTCACCACCAAACGGTCCTCTAACGGCCGCATAATTCGGATAATGCGGGCTAAATCGAATTTCCCATAGTCGACGCCGGTCGCAATCGAATCTCGCATCAAATAGTCGAGACGATCCGCATCCAATTGTCCACTGACCAAAGAGACAATGAGGCGATTGTCAAAGGTTTTGTCAATCACTGCGGCCACGTCTTGCGCAAACCCCTCATATACTTGTTCGAGGGCCTGATGCACTTCGGTGGATGGGTCCAGAATAATACGCGTACTCCACCGTTCATGCCTCTCACCCATCACTTTCTCCAGCGCGTGCGAGAACGGTGCGTGGCCGATATCATGTAAGAGCCCCGCGACCATAGCTAGGCGATCGTACTGATGGGGCCAGTCATACCCCTGTCGATCAAAGGCGACAATCATTTGGCGAATCACTTCATAGACACCTAATGAATGCGAAAATCGACTGTGGTCTCCTCCAGGATAGGCTAAGTAAGTGGTGCCTAATTGCCGAATACGGCGCAGACGCTGCATCTCTTTGGTGTTAATTAAATTCCAGATCAGGGGATCGTGAACATAAATATAACCATGGACCGGGTCCTTAAATACCTTTTCTTCTTCGCTCATGTTCAACGGGCTACCCTCCCATTCTCCCCCGATAGTAGCATGAATCTTCGTCGCTCCTGTACAATACCGTAAGAAACCTTGCGACAGTCACTATTAACTTCAAGAGGAGGATCTGTGTTGACCAATCCACTCATCAAGAGCATTGACGAGAATTTTTTCCTTGAAACCTTTCGCGAACTGGCGCTCATTGGGCGCGACCCCGGGGGGCGTGGCTATCAACGCCTCGCTTGGTCGAAAGAAGAACGCCAGGCCCACCAATGGTTTCAAGACAAGTGCCGAACCATTGGACTGAATGTATATAGTGATGAGGCGGGAAATACCTTTGCCGATCTGCCGCATTCTCGCGCACTTGCCGCATTAACGCTCGGGTCCCATCTTGACAGTGTACCCTACGGCGGAACGTTCGATGGTGGCTATGGTGTAGTGGCAGCCTTAACCGCCGCTAAGGCAATATTGGATCAGGGGATCACGCTCAACCGTCCGTTACGCATCGCGGCCTTCACTGACGAGGAAGGCCCGCGATTTGGCACCGGCCTCTTGGGTTCAAAGGCGCTTTCGGGTGCACTCGATATGGATCTCATCACCAAAGCACAAGATCAATATGGCATCACCTTGAGAGAGGCCATGGCAGAATATCAACATGACATGGACAAACTTCCGATGGCGGCTCAGCGTCTCGACACATTCTATGGCTACATTGAAATTCACATTGAGCAGGGTCCACGGTTAGAGCGACAGCGCATACCGATTGCCACCGTGACGACGATTACAGGAATCCGACAAGTCCGCCTCACCTACGTGGGCAAGGCTAACCACGCTGGCACGACCCCAAAAGAGGAACGTCAAAATGCCCTCCGGGCCGCAGCCGAAACCATTACCAGTTTTAGCCGCTATGTTGATAGTGAGGAAGCGTTAGTGGCCAATCCTGGTCATATTGTAGTTCACCCGAACGCCACTAATGTAGTCCCCGGGGAAGTACGATTGCAATGGGACCTGCGTTCGCCCAACGCCGACGTTCTAGAAGCGGCATACCGTGAATTGTCGCAAGTAGCCCTAAAGGCTGGGGCGACCTCACGAGTCGACGTCGAGGTCGAGATCTTTCATGATGTCGTGCCTTCCCCCCTGCATGAGCCGTGGATGAATATTGTTGAAGAGGCAGCCCACGCCCAAAAACTATCTTCCACACGACTGGTGTCCTGGGCAGGCCACGATGCCGGCGTTCTTGGGATGGTCATGCCAGCGGCAATGATTTTCATTCCCAGCCAAGCGGGGATAAGTCATGCACCAGAGGAGTTTTCTACCGATGCGGATATGCTCCAAGGAGTCCGAGTACTGGCTGAAACAGCGGCGCGACTGCTCACCAACCAGGAGGAGCAATAATGGCGAGCATAATCTATGCGCCCGACTTTGCCGTGATCGACGGCAAAATCCTGAAGAAGCCGGGGATTTTAGTGGCCGACGACGGTCTTATTCAACACATTGATCATCCCGATGCCCTCGCGCAGGAATTCCCCGACGCCGTCGTGGAACGGCTTGACGGAGAAGCCCTCCTGCCAGGAACGGTGAACGGTCATAATCACGGATTTCAAGTCATGATGCGTGGGCTGGGAGAAGATTATGATTTCATGACTTGGAGAAGCCAGGTCCTCTATCCGATATCCGAAATCCTCACCAGCGAGGAGATTTACCAGTCGGCGCGCCTCGCCTATTGGGATATGCTGCGGCATGGCATTACGGCAGTGGCTGACTTCTTTTATCTCAACGATCAGGGCACCGATAATGCCATGGCGATTGCACGGGCAGCCCGAGATGTAGGAATTCGTCTGCTCTTGGCGCGGACCTTCTATGATTGGGATGGAGCGCCTCTCCGCTATCGTGAAACGCCCAAAGCGGCTTACGACCACACCATGGAACTCTCGCAACGGTTGGTGGCCGAGGGCTTAAGTCCCTGGGTCACCTTGCAGGTGGCGCCTCATTCCCCACACGGTGCTTCCGACGCCATGGTGGAATCCGCGGTGCATGCCGCTAAGACCTTAGATACCCACTTGCACATTCATGTCGCCGAAGGACAATATGAACGCGAAGCCATGTTGAAGACGCGTCAACTCACGCCCATTGCTTGGTGCGCAGAACGCGGCGCACTGGGGCCAAAAACCCTGGCCATACACGCGGTGTGGGTGGACGACGCCGACCTGGATATTCTTCAAGAAACCGGCACGGCTGTGGTACACAACCCGAGCAGCAACATGATTCTCGGCGATGGTATTGCCCCCATTACCACCATGATCGAACGTCACATTCCGGTGCTTCTAGGAACCGATGGCGGATGTACCAATGACCGGCATTCCATTTTAGATGACATGAGACAAGCGGCCCTCCTTCAAAAAGTCCACTGGACCGATTCCAGTGTGATTGATGCCTCTACGGTGTTCGCCATGGGCACCTCTATTGGCAGCCGAAGTCTCGGGCTCAAAAGCGGCCGGCTGCTGCCCGGAGAAGCCTTTGACGCGCTCACCGTCAATTTAGACGATCCATCGCTACTCCCTGGCCCAATTACGCTGGGACACCTCGTCTATGCGCTCGCGGACACGGCCATCCGCAGTGTCTATGTCGGTGGGCACCGCGTAATTCACCAAGGAACGCCCACTCGCTTTGACCCCCATCCGCTTACACACTGGGCACGTGAATGGCAAAGCGCGCGTGGTATGGAATAGTCTCTTCAAGCGGTTGCTAGCGGCCCCGCTGGTCCCAAGGATGCTAGTAGAAACACCACGCTACCTGCGTGGTGTTTCTACTAGAGGTCTCTTATCCGCTTGGCTTGAGACGACCCCAATGCCCCATCCTAGGCTACTTTTGGGTCGTAGGCCCCTATCGATGATTGATACCAGATTCTGTAGGCTGTGCCCTCAGCGAATCCACTGCCATAGGTTCTACCTCGGCATGGGAAATTCCTCAAACACTATTGGTAGCATCCAGTCACCCTCCCAGCGGTCACGATGAATAGGTAACTGGGAAGGCCCGAGTTCAACTGCCATTACCGGGTTTTTTCCTTTTCCGCATCGCCGAAAGTGTCATCCCTAATCCAAACAACAAAATCAGTCCACCGATGTCACTCACAGTCGCCTGACTGTGTTTAGAAAAGAAGTGTGCTACTCCGACCACCATCAGGCCAATCGCAATAACTCCTGAACTTCGATTGGTGAGTCGCGCAATCCCCAGTCCAAGTCCCACGGCTCCTAATCCGATTTCCACCCATGCAAACCATAGAGTATCCACACCGTTCACTCCATCCTTCTACCACTCTAAGGTAGAGTTCGCGACTTTCACGACATTCACCTGCCATCGTTAAAATTCATATCGTGGATAACAGTTAAAATCTAGACACAAGACGATCTTAGGGCAAAGAGGCGATTCGGTGCAGAATCCGAGACCCGTCAGGGCCGAAAAGAAAATTAGGCGTAACGCTCTCTTTATAGCTTTTTTCGCCATTGGGCCGGGTGTGCTAGGCCTTGCCGCCGACAACGATGCCGGCGGCATGCTATCTTATCTGGTTACGGGTGCTGCTCATCACTTGGGCTGGTTTATTGGCGCGCTACTCTTTATGGCTCCGATCACGTATCTAGTGCAAGAGTTGGCATTACGCGTCGCCTTTGCCACTCAAGCTCCGTACAGTCAGGTGATTCGCCGTCGATTTGGTATGCCAATCTCTCGTATTAACGGCATGATTTTGCACCTTCTGAACCTGGTCATCCTGGTAACAGAGTTCTTGGGAATGGCGATGGGAGAAAGCCTGATCGGCATCCCCTGGAAAATCGCAGTCATTTTGTCCTTTCTGATTGTCATGGCGATTACCTCTTGGCGCCAATACCAGTCTGTGGAACGCCTGCTATTGGCCATCGCGCTCGTCAATCTGGTGTTCATCCCAGTGGCACTGATGCTCCATCCCTCGCCAGAAACCTGGCGCATAGCCTTCAGCGGCTCATACTCGCCCGCGGTTGGATTTCTAATGCTATCAATGGCTGGCAATGCCATGGCTCCGTGGATGATCTATTGGCAACAAAATGCCGTGTGGGCTGGCAATGTCCGCACTTTAAAAACCGGTCGACAAGACATTCTTATTGGCGTCATCGCCCAGGGATTGATGGCGACTGTGGTGTTAATGATTGGGGCGCTGACTCTCGGGCACGGCTCGGTGATAAGAAATCCTCTCCTGTGGCTCGCACGTAGTCAAAGCCCTTTAGTCGGCGATCTCTTTGGACTAGGCATTTTTAATGCCGGTTTTCTGGCCGCCTGTACCATTTCTTTGTCTTCTGCTTGGATGGTACGAGAATCATGGGCACCCGGAGAGCACCCACGTCATGAAATGCCGACTCGCGGCGGCCTCTTTGTCCTCCATGCCATCACCTTAGGAATAGCGGCCATCGCAGCCACTATTCTCCCCTTCGGTATTGGCAGTGTGGCCCTCTGGGCGCAAGCGCTAGGCGCTTTATGGATGCCCGTCAGTCTCATCATTCTCGGCCTCATTGCCCGAGATCGGTACATGATGGGACCCATGGCGATTCGCTGGCGACGTCAAATTGTGCTCCTCGGGATCATTCTGTTGTTTATCGCGTTAGCCATCTTGGGGATCAAGGGCAGTTAGCGATCACGAATGGCCACGGTACACCGCGAAATGGCGATGAGCCGGTCGTCTTCGTCTACAATGCGAACATCCCACACCATGGTGGTACGACCACGGTGAACCGGCACACCACGGGCGGTCACCACCCCCTCCGTCTTGGAGCGAATGTGATTGGCATTAATCTCTAGTCCAAAAGCAATCTGCTTTTCCATGTCGATTTGCATCATGGTCCCGACGGACGCGATCGTTTCCGCCAAAGCGACCGAAGCTCCACCATGCAAAATCCCGTACGGTTGATGAGTACGATGGTCGACCGGCATGGTCCCTACCACGAATTCTGGGGTGACTTGCGTAATTTCGATCCCCAGTTGCTGCATCAACGTGCCTTGATTATTCAACTCCATCGTCTATTCCTCACTCTCGCTGAAAGGCTAGCTTCAGTATAGTGGGAGGTGCAGCCGTTCTCAAGGTGATGCATAGACACTCGGTATGGACACCAACGCACTCTAAAAAGACTGTTTCATGAAATTCGTTTTTCGGTATGATAGGGAGAGAGATAGAGGAGGGGTCGCGCATTATGCCACAAACGCCGCAACTCCGGAAGGCACTTTCATACCTTGCGGATCATCGTGAAGCGCAATTAGATGATGTCAAAGAGTTTTTAGAAATCCCTAGTGTATCCGCTTTAAGTGAGCACAAGAGAGATGTGGTTCGAGCAGCAGCATGGTTGCGCAATCGGTTAATTCAAGCGGGATTTACCAATGCCCAGTTAGATGATACCGACGGAAATCCGGTCGTGATTGGATCAAGCACTATCATACCGGATCGCCCCACGGTGTTAGTGTATGGACATTACGATGTCCAGCCTGTCGATCCGCTCGAGTCATGGCATCACCATCCCTTTGAGCCCACGGTAGAGAATAATATCCTCTATGCGCGAGGAGCGAGTGATGACAAGGGGCAAGTCTTTATGCAGTTAATCGCGGCGGAAGCCTGGCAAAAAACCGGTGGCCTCCCCGTGAACCTCAAATTCTTATTTGAAGGCGAAGAAGAGATCGGCAGTACCCACTTAGGCCAGTACATAGAGACGCACCAGAGTCAATTGCGAGCCGATTTAGCCGTGATCTCAGACACCCCAATGTATCAAGAAGACTACCCAGCCATTTGTTATGGCCTTCGTGGTCTAGCATCCTTAGAACTCACGGTATCAGGCCCTTTTCAAGATCTGCATTCGGGTGTATACGGCGGTGCGGTGAAAAATCCGGCCCATGCCCTGGCTAACTTGATTCACTCGCTTCATCACCCCAATGGCAAGGTGGCTGTCAAAGGGTTTTACGATAATGTGGAGACACTGACCGATCAAGAGCGTCATGCCTTTCAGGCACTCCCCTTTGATATGGACACCTATCGAGAACAAACGGGTGTTCCAGCGCTCTACGGAGAAGAAGGCTATACGGTCTTAGAGCGCATCTGGGCGCGCCCAACGTTAGAAGTCAATGGCATGTGGTCCGGGTTTACGGGTGAGGGTCAAAAGACGATTATTCCTGCCACGGCGCATGCCAAAATTACCTGTCGTTTAGTTCCTCATCAAGACCCGGTGCAGGTGCTTGACGCAATCGAATCCCATTTACACTCTCACCTGCCCAAGGGAGTGCGGTTAACTATCCGACGCGGCGAGGGAGCACCAGGATCCATTACCCCCATCAACCACCCCGCGGTTAAGGCCGCTGAAACTGCGATTCGCGACATCTACCAAAAATCCGCAAACTACATCCGTATGGGTGGATCCATCCCGGTGGTGGTAGATTTTCAAGAAATACTGCATATCCCGACCCTGTTGTTAGGATTTGCCCTGCCCACGGAAAATTTCCATGCCCCAAATGAGCATTTTCATTTGGACAATTTTTATCGCGGGGCACAAACCGTTGCCACGCTGTGGAGCTACCTAGGAGACGTCGATGCCTGACATTGCAATGAGCGCCCGTGAAATGAATCATTTGGTGAATGCCCTATATGAAGGTGAAGGCCGAGTAGCCAATTGGGAGCGTATTAGCCGACCTCTCAGCAGAATCCCACTAGTCGAGTTCCTAAACGACCTGCAAGGCGTCTTATTTCCGCATTGCACGTCGGTCTCCAAAGCCTCAGATATTCGCCCGGTTGAGACCATCGGTCAACTGTTGTGGACGCTAACTGGCCTCATCCATCGTGCCAGCCAGCATGACTGTGTGGAACCGCTACCGTGTCCCGGACTAGAAGAGGCAGCCCAGGTGGCGCGGAGATTCTTCTTAGCCCTACCAGACCTCCAAAAGGACGCGCTCACCGATGCTGATGCAGCGTTTGCGGGTGATCCTGCCGCGCGCGGCGTCACCGAGATTATTAGCACCTATCCGGGATTCTACGCCACCTTGGTCTATCGTTTGGCTCATCAGCTTTTTCTGTTGAATGTCCCCCTCTTGCCGCGCATGATGACCGAAATTGCCCATAGTGATACCGGTATTGACATCCACCCCGGCGCTCAAATTGGCTTGCACTTTTTCATTGACCATGGAACCGGCGTCGTCATTGGAGAGACGACCGAAATTGGTGACCAGGTCACCCTCTATCAAGGGGTCACGCTGGGAGCCCTTAACTTCCCGCACGATCAGTCAGGGCGCATCATTCGCGGCAGTAAACGCCATCCAACCATTGAACACGATGTGGTCATCTATTCAGAAGCCACAATTCTAGGAGGCGAGACGTGCGTTGGCCATGATTCCATTATTGGCGGTAATGTCTGGCTCACCGAAAGCGTACCCCCATTTTCGAAAGTCACGGCAAAGTCTACAATATCGTTAAGAACACGCAAGGATCCAGTCTCGTAAAATCAACATAAATGGGAGGCACTACATGATGCAACATATTCATGATGATAAACCACCGTTGTCACACGGCACCGCCAGCCTTTGGGTCGATTTGGTATTTTGGAATCCTAACCAAAAAGATGCCCGACAGCTCACTACCTATCTTGAGGAATTTTCGTTAGGGGAACGGTCCCAAACGGTGGAATGGCTCGAGAAATTTACCGTGCGTCTGGCGATGTGGAAGGGCCAATATTGGTATTTTCTTAGTGATGAGGATTGGAAGGAAGCGGGCCCGAACCTCGTTCAATTTATTAAGAAGACCGCAGAATTCTACCACTGTAAAAAAGTCGAATATGATACGCGGGCCTTTACGGTAGGATTAGTGAAAAAAGTGCACAAAGAGCATCATCGCTTGGAGGATCTCTTGAAGGAACGGCCGGCCAATGACCATCCCCTGTGGTGGATATTGAATCCATGAGCCGACCGACCCTAGCCTCGATCACCGAGGCCCGTGATACGCTATCGACAGTCATTCACTCCACGCCTCTGGTCACGAGCACATCGCTTTCCACATTGGCAGGGTGTCAATTAGCGTTTAAACCGGAAAATCTCCAAATTACCGGGTCCTTCAAAATTCGGGGAGCATTTAATAAGATTCATCATCTGATGCATCGCGCTCCCGCTGGCGTAGTAACCGCCTCCTCAGGGAATCATGGGCAAGCGGTGGCATGGGCAAGTCGATACTTCAAAATTCCTGCCCATATTGTGGTACCCACCATTGCCCCATCCATTAAAGTCGCCGCAGCACGTGACTTTGGAGCCACAGTAGAAATGTGTGGAACTCGTAGTCGCGAGCGACTGGAGCGTGCCCAGTTGATTGCCCAAAACCAGGGATATGCGTACATTCCACCGTATGATGATCCTTTAATCATGGCAGGGCAAGGAACCATTGGTCTTGAAATTGTCTCGGAGTGGCCTGAGGTGGACGTGGTACTCGTACCGATTGGTGGAGGTGGCCTCATCTCGGGAATCGCCACAGCCATCAAGGAAAGTCAGCCACGAGTCAAGGTGATTGGGGTGGAACCCAATGGTGCCGCCAAAGCCTTTCTTTCGCGACAAAACGGGGTATTGGTGGAACTCGAATCCACCGACAGTATCGCAGACGGCCTGATTTCACTCGCTTTAGGCAATCTCACCTATCCGATTATTGAGCAATACGTAGATGAACTCGTCACCGTCAGCGACGAAGAAATTCGTAAGGCATTTTGGCTACTCTATGCACGCTTAAAGTTGGTCGTAGAGCCCTCGGGGGCGGTAAGTGCCGCTTATGCGCTATCCCACGGAAGAGAAGCCTTTCCGGGGCAGCGGGTGGTAGCGTTAATTTCTGGCGGCAATGTCGATCCCGCAACCATCGCTTCTCTCAAATAAGCTTTATGCATAAATCCCCTCCCTTGGGTAATCCTACCGTCAAAAGGAGGGGGTTCGATGGAGGCGCAGGCGAACTGCCGCTGCGGAAATCCGCCTGTAGGAGAATGTAGCGACTGTCACGGCCCACTGTGCACCGATCACTTTTGCACGGGCTGTGGACGGTGCGAAAATGACTGTGTCTGTCACTTACGTTGGTGGATTCCCGAATTCTTTTGATGTCTAAGAGGCGCCTCATAGGGCGCCTCTTAGACATCATGGATCTGTTTAACCGATAATTTTCTTTGTGATTTCGACCAGCCTCTTCACTTGATGCTCAACCGCCTTGCGACTTTCTTCAGATATGTTTCCCTGGCTTGCCGTCACTGACGTGCCATACGGATTACCGCCAGCCGCAAATAACACCGGATCGGTATAGCCCGGCGCCACCACAATGGTTCCCCAGTGATACATCGTGGTATATAACGAAAGAATCGTAGCTTCTTGCCCTCCATGGGGATTTTGCGCCGAACTCATCGCCGTTACCGTCTTATTGGTCAACTTTCCTTGTCCCCACAGTGGGCCTGCCGTATCAAGAAACTGCTTCATTTGGGCGGCCATATTGCCAAATCGAGTAGGCACGCTAAAAACCAGTCCGTCTGCCCAATCCAGATCGTCTAATGACGCCTCTTCAATGTGCTGAGTCGCCTCGTGATGCGCTGTCCACTCTGGATTACTCTTAATCGCCTCAGATGGGGCCAATTCCTTGACCTTGCGGAGACGTACTTCAGCCCCCGCGTCCCGGGCGGCTTTTTCCGCTGCTAATGCCAATTGATAGTTGGTACCGGTCGCACTGTAATAAATCACGGCAATTTTCGCGTTACTCAATGTTTATCCCTCTTTCTCAGATAATTTCCGAACTGTGACCGCCTTGTGCCGAGGTTATCCCCTCAAGGATCCCTCCATCGCGAAGCCCTCTCACTGCCTATCACCAACGGTGAGGTTGACCCACCACACAATGCCTTCGCTCTTGCCCACGGTCGCCAAAAATGGTCGCACTCTGAACTCGTGTTGGCGATCTCTACCCGAGCACAAAAATTTCCGCCCATGTTTTAACCGCAACACTCTTCCACTCACAGTGTCCCCTCTATATATTCTGGTACGCTCTCCGTCCAGGCATCCACCTGCCATAAATTTTGGCGCGAGAGGACTCGCCGAGAGTCAAGCTTCAATATCGTTGAGAGCGTTCCTCTATGAATATACTTTAATAATAAGCTATTGTTTCGTAAATACTGTAATAGCACTTCATTTGTCAAGTGCCTCGGGTTATAATGTTGTTATGCATTTCACTCTATGGGAAAGGAGGCCTCGAACCATGAAAGAATTTGACATGTGTCCACGCTTTGAGTCAGCCGTCGGGATCATTGGCAAACGATGGACGGGACTTATTATTGAGGTACTATTGCAAGAGCCGCAACGATTCTCTGAAATCGCTCAAGCCATCCCACAAGTCAGCGACCGCATGCTGGCTGAGCGACTAAAAGAGCTTGAAGCCGAGGGCATCGTAAATCGGCACGTTTATCCTGACACGCCAGTCCGGGTCGAGTATTCCCTGACAGAAAAGGGTCGTGATCTGGCGCCGGTAATGCAAGCGCTACACAATTGGGCAAACCATTGGATCTTCGCACCGCAAACGTAACGGTCACCCTGTCTTTCTTGAACCACTAACCTCAAGCAAGATCGGGTGATTGTGTGTTTTGCGGTTATGCCGACGGTGATCCCCGTATTCGGCGTGCTGCGATCGTAGTCAGGTGGCGTCTTATTTGTGTTTATTCTTCGTGCCCGCCCTCAGCCCGCGTTCTTATAGAGGCGTGCTCTCATGATGGTCATCCTATTTCTTTTACACGATAATACTTTACTTTCGAGCCCCGTATTCGAGTGATTTTACTCTACGGCGCCGGTAATCGTTGCCTTGTCGAGCGGTAATCGTGTACCCTTTGTAGTATCTCCTGCATACCATACAGGACGAGATACTAGAGAAGGAGCGAGCATTTATGAAATTGGCTTCACGAATGGAAAAAGTTCCACCCTACCTATTTCTCGAACTTGACCGCATTATCGCCCAGCAAAAATCACTTGGACATGACATCATTAATCTTGGTATCGGAGACCCTGACCAACCGACTCCGTCTCACATTGTAAATGCGCTTAAAAACGCGGCCGATCAAGCGAAAAACCATCGTTATCCCAACTATTTAGGCTCTCTTGAATTTCGCCGCGCCGTCTCTGAATGGTATGAAAAGCGGTTTCAAGTAAATCTTAATCCTCTAACCGAAACGGTCGGACTGATCGGCTCTAAAGAGGGCATCGCTCACCTAACTTGGGCCATGGCCGGTCCGGGAGATGTGGTGTTGGTGCCGTCACCCAGTTATCCAGTTTACGCCACCCAAGCCCTTTTAGCCGGTGCCGAAGTTTATGAAATTCCTCTATCAGCGCACAATCGCTTTCTTCCTGACTTGTCCATAATTCCGGAAGACATCCGCAAACGGGCGACCATGCTCTGGGTGAACTACCCTAATAATCCCACCGGTGCGGTGGCTGACTTAAGTTTTTTTGCCGATGTGGTCCAGTTTTGCAAGGACAATGACATTCTTTTGTGCAGCGACCTGGCTTACGCCGAAATTGGTTATGACGGCTATCGCGCACCGAGCGTTCTAGAAGTCCCAGGAGCGAAAGAGATTGCGATTGAGTTCTATTCCCTCTCGAAACCGTTCAACATGACAGGATGGCGCATTGCCGCTGCTGTAGGGAACCCCATGGCCGTCAACGCGCTCGGAACGCTAAAGAGTAATCTCGATTCGGGCATCTTTACCGCAGTACAAGATGCCGGAATTGTCGCCCTCGAACAACATCCTCTGCCATTTTTTCAAGAGCAAAGTCGCCTTTATGAAGACCGCCGCAACATTGTCGCCCAAGCATTGGACGAAATGGGGCTAGGAATCCCCGCCCCGCTCTCCACATTCTACATGTGGTTCCCCACCCCCTTTTCCCTGACATCAGCTGACGCCAGCCGGTTTTTTGTAGAAAGTGCTCATGTCGTGGTCACCCCAGGGGCATCCTATGGGTCCAGCGGCGAAGGGTGGCTCAGAATCTCGTTGACCTGCGAAACCTCGCGGCTCAAGGAAGCCATGGAGCGAATGAAAACCGCCCTCTTACAACGAAACTCGATCCGAATCTAAACTATAGAGGCGATGCTCATGAATACCGAAGGTCCGATAGCCGTATTCGACTCGGGCGAAGGCGGTCTCACCGTGTTGCGTCACTTAGTCGCACAACTGCCACACGCGTCCTTTCTCTACGCGGCAGATTCCGCTCATTTCCCCTATGGAGAAAAGTCCCTTACCGATGTACGACGCTGGTTTATGGAGTTTATGAAATTCTTTATGGCACACCACGCACAAGCGGTCGTCATTGCCTGCAATACCGCCACAGCGGCAGCACTCAAGGATGCCCAAAGGGCATTTCCAATTCCCATTATCGGCGTGATTGATCCGGCGGTGCAAAAGGCGCTCGAAGTGACCAAAAACCATGAAATTGCGGTACTGTCGACAGAAGCCACATGGCGTTCAGAGATTTATCCCCGACACCTGCGGGCATTAAATCCCGGAGTTCAGGTATTAGCGAAGCCCTGCCCAATTTTAGTCACCATGGTTGAAAATGGCAATATTGAGGGTCGCCGGGTGGAGCGCGAAGTGCGCGACTGTCTTTCCTCGATATTATCCTCTACAGTCGATACCATTATTCTCGGCTGCACCCACTTCCCACATATGCGTGAGGTGTTCAATCGAATTGTTCAGCAAAAGGCCGCCATCGTCGACCCTGGAGAAGAAATTGCTACGCAAATTGCGCCTTTCGTAAAGCCCGCCGGTTCGTTATCATTGGCTCCGGCGGTACAAGCATGGACAACTGGAAACGCCAAACGATTCACCGCCATCGCCCAGAAACTATGTCCCAACGTCCCCATGGCCACAGGTCATCTGCGCTGGGAAGGGGGAGACTTAGGTTGGTAAGGAATGCAATGTTGACAATATCTCAGAGGATGAAGATAATTCCTATTAACATGATATGAATACCTGAGCGCATCACGAATGAAGACGGGCTGTCTACCGTAAGGGCTATTCATGTTTTTCTTATCGTAGTCGTATAGGAGGTCATTCAACTCATGCGTTATGAATCGTTAATCGATGCGATTGGACACACGCCACTTATTCGCTTGCAACGATTATCTGATGAGACCGGATGGAACGTCTACGGAAAGTGGGAAGCTAAAAATCCTGGCGGCAGCATTAAAGACCGTATTGCCTGGTCCATGATCCGATCCGCCGAAAAAGACGGAACTCTGCAGCCTGGGGGTACAATTATTGAGCCCACTTCCGGAAATACCGGCATTGGCCTAGCATGGGTCGCAGTCACTCGCGGTTACCGCGCAATCGTGACCATGCCGGAAACCGCCAGTATTGAACGGCGCACCCTGATGCGCGGTCTTGGAGCTGAGGTCATCCTGACCCCAGGAGTAGACGGTATGAGTGGAGCCGTCAGGCGTGCTGAAGAAGTGCGCCTCACCACCCCAGGCGCGGTCATCTTGCAACAATTTGATAACCCAGCCAATGCTGCTGCGCACTACGAGACTACCGGGCCGGAAATTTGGGCCGACACGGATGGCCAAATTAATGCGTTTATTGCGGGGGTCGGCACCGGCGGAACGATCACGGGTACTGGCCGATTTCTGAAAGAGCAAAGCAATGCTATCAAGGTGGTGGCCGTCGAGCCGCAAGAGTCGCCGGTGCTAAGTGGTGGCAGCGCTGGACCCCATCGCATTCAGGGTATTGGGGCAGGCTTTATTCCTAAGGTTCTGGACCAATCCATTTACGACCGCCTCATCGCTGTTTCCGACGCTTCCGCCATTAAAGCCGCTCAGACGATCATGCGCCAAGAAGGATTGGCCGTCGGGATTTCCAGCGGGGCGAGCATCGAAGGCGCTCGCCAGGCCCTGCCCGAGATGGGCAAGTCCGGGCTCGCAGTGGTCATTCTTCCCGACCATGCCGAGCGATACTTGTCCACCGCACTCTTTACGGAGGTGATGCCGTGAACGGATTGAAGACCTCCCTAAAAATTGGACTCAAAATGTTAGCGATTTTGTCCGAGGCAGGCAGCCAACCGCGCACGGTGCGCGATATGGCGAGTGAACTGCACCAATCTGAAAAATATCTCGAGCAATTGTTGCTCCCATTGCGCCGTGCACGCTTAGTGCGTAGCTTACGGGGCCCTCATGGAGGATACTTACTGGGTCGCGTAGCCCAAGATATCACCCTCATCGATATCACCCGGGCTCTTCAAGGGCCAATGACATTCTGCGACTGTCCGTCCCGTGCTTGCGGCGAGTGCGTCAGCCCCGCGACCTGGCAGGCCCTAGAAATGTGTTTGGATGTCAGCATGGCGAGTATTACCCTCTCCGATATCATGCACCAAGAACCACGAAATCTTCCCCAACGGCTGGCCTTAGGTCCGAGCTGGGTTGAACATGGCTTAGGCATATAGTTCCCCACACCTATTGTTTCGCAACACATTGCCACCCCTGACAGCAGAAAACTAGCTTCCGCAAAGCAGAAGCTAGTTATTTCCTGGTTACAAGTATGCCATAAGCCGAGTTCTGTCGTGGACGATCATTTATCTAGGATATTCGTTGCCGAATACCTCAAGCGACCTACCCGGGAAGTCAGCGAGCAGCCTCAACCTTCCCCTATTCGGTCTTGCTGCGGGTGGGGTTTACCAAGCAGACCAGTTACCTGGCCTCTGGTGCGCTCTTACCGCACCGTTTCATCCTTACCTCTGACGAGGCGGTTTGTTTTCTGTGGCACTTTCCTTAGGGTTTCCCCCACTGGACGTTATCCAGCACCCTGCTCTATGCAGCTCGGACTTTCCTCAAGCAACACCTTTCGGCCCGTTGCCCGCGATCGTCTGGCTAACTTGTAATCCGGATACCTAGTATACCACGTTTGAACGACAGCCTCACGTCCACATTCCTCTAAATCTAGTGCGATCCACCACTGTTGGCATTTGTGATGGCATCGACCGCTAGGCGATCGGCAATCTCGTTGTATTTGTCACCTGCATGCCCTTTGACCTTAATCCAGGTCACGTGACGCTGCTCTGCCAATGCGCGCAATTCCCGCCACAAATCTTGGTTTTCGACCGGTTGGCCTTTTGCATTTTTCCATCCCCGCTTCTCCCACCCTTGAAACCAGTTTTGCAAAAATGCATTCAGCACATAGGCTGAATCACTATGCAAAGCTACTGTCGAACCGGGAGGCGTATGCTTAAGCGCTTCAATGGCCGCTTGCAGTTCCATGCGATTATTGGTGGTTTTAGGGTCATATCCAGAAAAGCTCGGCCCATCGACAAAAACACAGCCCCATCCACCGCGTTGTAAACCCGGAGACTGGTTATTTTGACATGCACCATCGGTATAGACACGAAATTCGGGCATTCGTTCACCTCATATTAAGTATGGCCCCACTGCTTAATCTCCTGGTTTAGCCACTCTCGTTCTTGGACCTTCTTAGGGTCCCTATTATATCTCAATGGTCCATCGAGTTGCCGATCCAAATCTTTGAGCCAATCTATATAATATTTTTGGCCGCGAAACTCGATCGGTACGTACGCGAGCGCTGGGTCTACAGCACCCGCCGTTTTCATTTGAAGATCCAAAAGCCAGGTAGGATAAAACCGCGACCGATACACAACCAGTTCAGCGCGAAGCATGGTCCAGCGATTTTGACAAATCGCTCGATGCATGAGGTGGCCGCCTTGAGCGGGCTGTACAATCACTTGAGGAGCACTAATTAATTGAGAATGGCGCTCTAAAATCCCTAAAATTGTGTCATAACCCATGCCGGAAATGACGATGCACTGTAAGTCCGCGATGCCAGTGAGCGGAACTATTCCATCGCCTCTTAGCGTCGTCACTGCACAACCCGCCGTTCGCTCGGCAAGTTCCTGATATCCTTTGAATGTCAGTTCAGTGGCATATAGGCGACGATCCGACGATTGCAACTGTCTTATCAAATGACCATGGTGCGCACCAACATCGGCAATGACCGAATATGATCCACACCATCGTCGAATCAGTTCTAACCGGGGTTCTAGTCGGCGAATATCCGAACCTCCTGTCGATTCAGCAATACGTAACAATCTTCGCATAACGGTATGTAATTAGTCTCACCAATGACGACTTGCCCCACCTCGCTACTCACTCGATGAGAGATAAAAGCATCGGCATGTTGACAGCGGGCGCAAAATGCATGAAATTTCACCACGTCGTTGGCGATACACATCAAATCTCCCATGCGACCAAATGGATTCTCCAAATAGTCTTGATCGAGGCCGCCCACGAGAACAAGTTTCCCCTGTCGTCGGAATCCTTTGACCACATCGACAATGTCCGGACTGAAAAACTGAGCTTCATCAATGGCCACAACTGAAGTATTGGGCAATACTGTGGTCTGCATCCATCGAGCGCTTCCATCCGGCACCGCGTGGGTACTCAGTTGAGGGTGCCAAGCCGGAAGACGGTGCTCGATATCCCGGTCGCTACCACGAGAGGCGCTGCGCGGATAAAACACTTGAACACGCATTCCCTGCTGCAAGCTTTCGCGAATAAGTCGAGCGAGTTCCTGGGACTTACCGGAAAACATTTCACCTGTAATTACCTTAACTAGTCCTGCCATAACTCGCCTCCTGATCCATTGGTACTCAAAATTCGACAGGCCCCTTTAAAACTCCTCCGCTAAATCGACCTCAAAACAAGAATTTTCCTCAGTAATATCCTGCCCTTTTGACTTGACGAGGATTACTCACGCGTGATACCATATTCTTCGTCGGTGACATTCCTCGATAGCTCAATTGGTAGAGCACCCGGCTGTTAACCGGGTGGTTGCAGGTTCGAGTCCTGCTCGGGGAGCCATTTTTATGCCGCGACAGTGCTGGGGCCCATAGCTCAGCGGTAGAGCTGCCGGCTCATAACCGGTTGGTCGTAGGTTCGAATCCTGCTGGGCCCACCAACCGTAGAGTAAAAATCCATAACGCGGGCGCGTAGCTCAGTGGTAGAGCGCTTGATTCACATTCAAGAGGTCGGTGGTTCGATACCACCCGTGCCCACCATTTCAACCTTACACAGCACATGGCTGAGTAGGTTTTTTCTTTTCAATGTCACTTTGAGAGTTCAAGAAATATGGATTCCCATGTTCGTTCTTCTAGCGACTGGTGTCGCGCGTCTAATCTATCATATCTTGGCCACCGGGAACTCCAGTATGTAATCTACATTGGATAGCCAAAGTACCGGATTAATTCGTTATAATCAATGGAGACAGTACTGAGAGGCGTATTGGGAACGAGCGTATACTCCTTGAACGGCATTTATCTACCCCAATTCGTTATCGGTTATACCAGAGAAAGCAGGATATCATGGACAACTTATCATCCGCCAAAGGGGCAAACCTAGAGCAGCAGATGGCCACGTATTTTCGACTAAATGGTTACGACGTGGACACCAACGTTCGACTGGAGGGAAGATCGGGCGCTCGTCACGAAATTGACGTGTTGGCCAAGAAATCAGACGGCATCACGGAATTTGTTCTAGCACTGGAGTGTAAAGCATGGGCGGAGCCAATAGAAAAAGATGTGGTGTCCAAGCTGTCCATGGTAATTTCCGATACAGGAATCAATAAGGGCATTATCGTAGCCTTACAAGGATGGCGAAGTGGCGCTGAGAAGACCGCTATCCAAGAAAAAATCGAGCTTTGGGGTCCTGATGAGTTAATACAACGGTTGGGATCCGTCGCCTTGGCTGAACTCAACATGCCCACCAATAACCGCTATAGTATTGATGTCATCAGCGAGGCGCGGGCGTCAGAACCGTCAATGCGGGCGATTATCGATGGTGAAACTCGTGGATTGCTGGGGTTAGGTCGTGAAGACGAGGTATGGGCGAAATTGATATGGATCCCCTTCCACCTCTTGGAACTACACCAATCTACCCTCGTCAAAGAATTCCTTCGCAAGCCTACGGTTAAGGTTACTCCTGTCTGGGCCATGCATAATGCCCTCAATGATGCCCACTTTATTACCATGTCGGTTTCGCCGACCATTACAAGCGAGCAAGCGGAATCCGTCATACCTCCCAAAACCAAAGCTAAGGCGATTGCCGCCAATTTTGTCAGCACTCTCAAGAAATTCCATGAGGTCACCACCGATAGTGCGAAGGTGCGATACCGAGAAAAACTGATTGAGTTGGGCTTGTCAGCGAATTTGGAAAACCTTAGCGTAGAAAATGTATCTTTGGTCCACCATCCGTTTTTTGTCGGGCTGTTTCATCGACGCGGGAACGACCGGTTTGTTGCCGTAGATGCTTATACCGGAAAACTTGACGAAGCAATGAGCCAAACCCTGACGGAAAACCTGTCCTATGTCGATAGCGCCGTCAACCCCCAATAGGGCAGAAACAGGCGATGGGCATGGTCCATCTTCAGTACGTTCTCTGGATTCCACCGGCAGATGATTGTCTCCGCTTGGGCGATCATCTCTTATCCCCTAAGAATAGCCTCTTGAGAGACCAATCCGACCAGTGGCCGCCCATGTTCAGAGATCGTGACCGCCGAATTCGCTGTTTTAGTTACAGACGAGTGCTCGTCCCATTGGTACCTTCCGTGCAGGTCCGACAATTTCTCGGTGCTCGAACGGAGGGGATCACGGCGCCGACAGTCCGAGCATTTTTTTAGCGCATATGTAGTGCGTTGAACGATTACTGTCGATCGAAATTCAATACATAGTCGACCAAAATTTGCGGATGGTTTCGCGTCATATCCTCATCCACCCAGTCTTGTAGAGCCCTTAGCACCTCTCCTACCTTTCTCCCTTGGGGAAGAGACAAAATGCGCATCACATCATCTCCAGTGATTTGCAACCTTCGGTCATCAGGCGACGCTTCGTGGAATATGGTGTCAATACGTTTGCGCACAATAGCCTCCTCCGCCCACGCCTGCTTCATAGCGCTACGGTCATTACGCCTTAACTCCAACAGCGCTTGCACCCGATTCCACCCGTGTTCACGCAACATGCGACGAATCGCGAGGTCGCTGGCGGTCTCCCACGCATACCTATGCCAAGCGACCAATTCCTCCACTTGTGTGACGGTTCGATGGTCCCAGCGGTGGCGTGTTAACATCTGTCGGACCATCTCAGCTCCACGGCTGTCGTGTTCATAATAATGAACCAATCCCCTCTCGTCGACAGAGATATCGTGCGGTTTAGCGATATCATGCAGTAGACCAGCGAGTCGCAAGACAAGGGTTGACCCATAAGATGCAGCCAACAACAGATGCTGATGAAGAGGCAAGGGATGCTGAGAATTGCGTTGTTCAAAATTTCGTGTCCATTGCCATTCGGGCCACATCGCACTTAAAAGGCCGGTCATATCCAATGTCGCGATCGCCTGAGCAAAGCTGGGCGTCACGAGAATTTTTTTCATCTCATCGGTTTGTCGTTCGTAACTGACCTGGACGAGCAGCGATTGATTCTTAATAATGGCATCCAGGGTCGGCCCGTCAAGACGGAACTGTGGATCCAATCCCAGAAACCTCACTGCACGCATCATGCGCAGGGGATCCTCCGCGAACCGTTGATGTGGATCTCCCACCGCCCGAACGATATGATGCTGAAGATCGTCGGCCCCTCCTAGTGGGTCGCAAAGGTTCCCTCCAGCATCCATGGCCATGGCATTGATGGTCAAATCGCGGCGACGCAAATCTTCTTCAATCGACGGAACAAACGTGACCTCGGCAGGACGGCGGCGGTCGAGATATCGCCCCTCTCGTCGAAAGGTTGTGACCTCAATGGCCCATGTCCCCACGACCACTGTTACGGTTCCAAATCTTAGGCCTGTTGGTAGCACTCGATAGCCGGCTCGGTCGCCCAAGGCGACGATGGCCTCAGGTGACAATGCCGTGGCAAAGTCCCAATCGTGAGGAACTTCATGACGCAAGAGATCACGCACCGCGCCTCCCACCAAATACGTAGGCGCAACGGCATCGATCGCCTGCCAGAACTCTTGTATGTCAGATGGCATGACAGCGAACACCTCGTATTGGTCCATGTCGATCCCCACATTCACAATTGACACTTGAGACTATCCTCCGAAGGTCAGCCAGGCATTCGAATTAATCGTAATGTGACGGGTCACACCATTCACGGTAACCGTCACCGGTTCTGGAAGCATGCCTGGTTGTTTCTGAATATAGATGCGGTCGATGTTGGTCCGCTTTGGGAGCCAAAACTTCGTAACCACCGTCCCCTTCGAGACAGGTTGAGACTTGGTCATGCGTCCAGGGAGGTCGACGTGTCCGCCAAAGACCTGCTTATTTAAGGTGGTATTGGCGTTATCATCAACATAGCTATCGACCCCTGTCATCGAAATAAAGGACGATCCGATAGGAGCGTATACCCGGACCCAAGAATGATATGGTACCGTGAGCCACCAATTCACAATTGCAGGGTCCACCCAATGAATGGTAACAGTCTCTTGGTTGCGGCCATTAATGGTCTTCACAGTCACATCATAGGATTCCCGCACGTAATAATTGTCCTTATGCCCGAGCAAATTTTCATCAACCACTTGCACATAATTGCCCTTGACATGCTTTGGCACAATCCCACCCCACCCTAAACGAGCAGCATAGGTTTCTGCACGGGTATTATTGAAGTATAGTAAAACATTCTTATCATCCAATCCACTACGAAACGTCGCCGCCACCTTCATCAATTCGGTGACATGGCTATGAAATACATCATGCATCAGTTCCTTCATCATGGTACCAATAAAGAGCTTACGAAGATTCGCCGGGAGCCCCATCCCTTCCGCCATGTATTCCATTTCGTAATTGGCATTTTCTGCAGTCAAATGCACCGTTTTCCCACGAACCGTGGGAACATTGAGTCCTCCCACATCGGCTATTAAATCGTCCACTAGCCAGGTATCAATAAAGACCACGCCATTCACCTTCGGTGCATGAGGAATAGACCGATAAAACATATAAATGTTCTTCACGGTTTGCGGCACGTCTGGGGAGGTGTTTGCATCGCGGAGATGCCAATACTTAACTGGCAAGTAGGCGCCGATGATGGCGGGTGCTGGAGGATGGTACGTAACGGCTTGATCCAAAGTTTCGATGTTCTGTGAGGTAATCTTTTCGAGCCGTCCATCTTTAAAGGGCACGTATGCATACGCCGTCATAAATCCCCCTGTGGACCGTAATTCACCGCTATTCTGAAAGATGAGCAAATAGCGTGAGGTGCTGGGAAATCCGAGGAGCGACGCTATGATGGGATGTGGCCCGGTCATTAAAGGCATCGCCGCCAATAATGTGCTGCTGATCGATTTAATTGCGGACACGTCAACGCCCTTATGAACCAAGACTCCGGGAATGCGATTGGCATTGAGGCGTTGTATGGCTTCATTCGCCAGAGCCATCTGTGGCTCTAGCCGGCTCATCGTGTCTCCTGCTTCAGAGACGGCTGCTGCAACCGCCTCTTTATGCGCCGTAGTGTGCGCATTGGGGGCATCGGCTGCTTGCATTACCGGAGCTAATGCCTGCCCCAGCACATGAAGGTCTGTGTGACCAGCAGTCAATAAATCCATCACATTTAAGTAATATCCACGCACATAGGGTAGTACATCAGTCCATCCCAGCAAGACCGCTTCGCTATGCATGGCGCCCAATGTCCCGCCTAGCTTTTTAACATCCGATGCCACCAGCCCATATTTGTGAGCATGATAGTCCGCCTTGAGAGCCCGCGCATCTGCACGAATTTGTAAGTATCCAATCCCAAAGCCTAAGATAGGGATAATGAGGCCCACGACAACCGCAAGAACCAAAATACGCGACCAACGAAATCGCCAGCGCCGTCGGGTTTGCTCTTCGGACGGTCTTTCATCCAACCCTATCCCTCCTAGGTTATTCACGCACGAAATTCCACCACTGTAACGAACAAGTCTCTGAGATTGTTTCAATGCAAAGTATGACTGTCCGTTAGGAATCCTATGCCCAGGTCCGTCCCATCGGTTACAATCCCACTAATCTCCTGAGGTCTCTCGAAACCATCCGGTCCTGATCAATCCACGGCAAATTGATCGGCACCTCATGATTCCGCTGTCCCATTATAGCAATACTTGCCTTATCGTACTGGTTTTGCACTTGCGTCACCAGGTCCTGCCATGACATGTCCTGAAGTCTTATCGAAATAACGAACCATTCTGGGGTCCAAAGTTTAGCCAAATCTATGGCTTCCTGTCCCGTCTTCACCCCTCGTATCGCGATTCCTTGCACCTGACGCATCTCCTCGGGGACAATACGATAAAAAACGGGGGACGGGTGGACCAGAAGCATTCGCACGGGAGTGAGC
>NZ_JBYCKN010000146.1:0-17515 GCF_057473405.1 Sulfobacillus sp. TH-112 | reverse complement strand
TGCCTCGCCTCGCGGGCGTGGACGAAAGCACTCCATGAGCGACCACGTAAAAGAAGGCCCCAAAGTGAGTCAATGATCTGTTAGGTTAGCGCGTATGGGGTCGCCATGGCGGCCTCACCGCGCAAGGTATGGTCTTCTGGCGGTATGCCCAAAGCGCGTTAGCCACGTTGGAATTAGGACACCGGGCGGCCCAACAAGCGACGGAGCCGGTGTGTGTCATTGGCGCTTCGCCGACATTTGCTGCGACGACATTAGCCAATAGCTTAGCGCCGCGCATTCTGCATGATCGTTGGCGATATGATATCCGCACCGGTCACTCCCCAGAACTCGAACAGTGGTTGAAAACCGGCCTCGTGGACCTCGCGTTCACGCGGCACGCGACGTCGCACTGCCTGCTCATTGCCGAAGATCCCTTGGTATTAGTCGGCCCGCTGACGTATCAGGCGGATCCACCATCCCTCAGCAGTTTAGGGGACATCCCCTTCATCGCCATGGAACCCAGCGGACCCCACTGGACCCTCGTACGCGAAATTTGCGCAGCGGCCGGTGTAGCCCAACTACGCGAGGTGATGGCGGTCGATCACTCGCTAGGGATTTTGCCCTTGATTCGCTTCGGCGTCGGGTTTTCGGTGTTGGCCTATTCGCACGTCAAGGCGGCGGTCGAAGCAGCGGAGGTAGCCATTTATGCCGTACCGCCTCTTCAGTGGCCCACCCGCCCGTTGTATTTGGGATGGCGTGGCGAACCGTGGAATCGAGTAGTCCAATCGTGGGCTCGGCAATTGCGCCGCTATTTTCAGTATGGTACCGTCTAGTCTCGGGGGGCATCTACACGGTAGGCTACTATGACGGATTCGGCATAGCGACGACCTGCCAACACGGCCTGGTCGTATCGTACGAGGTCCGGTTGCTGTGCGTCTTGCAGTAGTTGTAATGGGATATTCAACCCTAGAATACGGTCCGTAATTAAAAAACGGGTGGTCCCTGGAGTCAGAGCGCTATGAGATTGGGCACAGACGATGACATCGTTAAGCGTTAATCCGTCATAACAGACCCAAGGGACTCCCGTGGGATGGTCTTCCGTACGACTGGCTTCCTTGAGATGACAGCGCTTACTGAATTCGCGAGTCGCGGATGAAACGGGGGGCTCTGCATGATCACCAGGCCCACCTTGCCGTTTTCGAGCCACTGTCGAGCTTCTTGAGACGTGGCCTCTTTAATATGAATCTCTTTGGACAACTCCTGGATCTCGTCATGAGTTATCTGTCCCGGATCATGATTGACTAAAGCCACCGGAATCGATTCAAGGTGACCATAGGGGTTCCAAAAAGCCGCTAAATATGCCGCGCTATACAGAAGCGGTACCGAGGCCACCGCAATCACACTGATCCACCCTTTTTTGCTTCGAAAAACATTCACCATCCCGCTTGCCTCCATATACTGACTGGTCAATATAACTATAGAACAAAAAAAAGACCCTAGCTACTGCATCTGCTGCTTAAGCCATCCCGATAACGTTAGGACCAAACGATCCAGCGACGTTCGATCAGGTTCGGGGTCTTTCAACACGTGTAGTGAAGGGACCGCTATGGCCCCAAACAAGGAGTACCCTAACACTTCAGCGTCTTGCTCACTCCGGTGAAAAAAGGGAATCAGGGGAGCGACGATGCGTTGGAGAAATCGCTGCACCAGTTTTTCTCTTTCCTGATTGCGCCATGCTTCACTAAGAAACAATTCTAAAAACGCTTGCTCATGCCAAAAAAAGTTAACCCAAGATTGCATGACGCCGTCCCAAGGACTGGTCTTGATAGCGGCTTCGGTCACTTCCGCCAGGCGTTCTGCTCGTTCTTCGAACAAGGCATGAAATAGGGATTCTTTGGAATCAAAGTGATAGTAGAGGGACCCTTTGGCCACCGCTGCGCGTACGGCAATCGTATCCATCGTGGTGCGGTCATACCCCGCCTGCGCAAATTCCACCAGCGCGGCTTCCATAATGTCTTTTCGTACATGGGGTTTGGGTGCTGCCATCGATGCCACTCCTTTACCAGGGACTCGAATCCGGAATACCACGGAGCGTCAGTCGAACTCCTCCGCACAGGTTATCTATATTATAAGGCCTATGGTTGCAGAGCGATAAGGTGATATTTGAGAGTTTCGTGCGACGTGGTCGATACGTGGCCAAATCCACAACCTTTTGCCAAGTCCACTATTTGCTGAGTGCCGTAGCGATGAGCCGTGGGACTGCAGAGGGCCAAATAGAGTGAAAAGAATTCCTCTAGGGGAGCACCCGCGTAGTATCCGATGATATAAATGGCGCCCGATTCCGCTAGATGCCCTCGCAATACCCGTAAAAGTTTTCCTAATTCCTGCGGGTCCATTGTCTCAATAACACGGCAAAGCAACATGCCGTTATAGAATCCGGTAATCTCTGCATGCCGAATATCCTGAGCGAGAATGGTGACATTCCTCGGAACATCTCCCCATGTTTGGGCAATCTCTGCACGATCACACAAGGTCACCTCTTTCACCCTCGAGGCAATCTCCATGCCAAGACGCCCAGTCCCGGCCCCAATATCAAGCCACCGCTGATCGCCTGCGAAATCGATCACCTCCCGGAGCCACTCTAAAAGTGCTGGAATGCTGTCGTCCAGGGCGTGGAGTCCAATGGCCGTATCAGGAGAGATCGTACAATTCTCCTCGACTAAGCATTGCGAAAGCTGGAGCCAATGACGAATTTGTTGAGCGCGAGCTAAGCGCGTTTCGACCAAATGCCCATCTGCCCAGTAAAGCTTCCCGGAGATGCACTGCACCACGTTACAGGATGTTAAAGTCTCTACTAGGGGGAGCACCACGCGGGGATTGTAGTCGCCGATGAGCTCCTCCAAAGAGACCCCTCTGCGTAGTTGCGCGTAGAGCCCGGTTTGATAACAGGCATCGACAATAAGAGATTCATAGACCAATTCATCGTGCCCGACCTGTAAACTCCAATCTGCCTGCATGCGTCCCACCTCTGAGACTTCATCCTATGGCACTGCTTCGGGTAAGGTGCCTCTCATCCGAACCGTTGCTGCCCATGGCTCATGCTGATATCATGAACCTATCGCTTACCTCATTGTCACCATCACATCCCGTAAAGGAGACCTCCCTTATGACCCGAGTTGCCATGGTCAGTGCTGGCCTACATGGCATTGGATGGGCAATTACCGGTGCCCTCATAACCCAAGGCTACCAAATATCGGCATCCACAACTCAGGCCGACGTCGAGCCTCCCGATCGTGTAGAATCCTTTGTCTGGGATTTGCATGATGCCCACGCACCCTACCAGTGGATTCGCCAGGTGATGGCTAATTGGCACCGGATTGATGTCCTCGTCAATAATGTCGGACCTTATCTATGGGACTACCCTCGGGTCGCTGAGACCGATCGAGATGATTGGAATTTCATTGTGGAGAGCAACCTGACCTTGGCTTATGAATTAAGCCGGCATGCCATTCCCATTATGCGCCAACAAGGCGGGGGAGCCATTATCAATATCGGGTATGTGGGAGCAGGTTCGGCCAGAGGCTGGAAGTTGCGGGGAGCCTATTCGGCCGCGAAATCAGGACTCGCATCACTGACCAGAACTATTGCCATAGAAGAGCAATCCCACGGCATTTCTTGTACGATGATTTGCCCGAGCGATATTCGCGATGGCGATAAAGAAGTACAAAGTGAATCGACAACACGGGTAAGACTGCCCACCGGCCATGATGTCGCGCGACTCGTCACCTTTTTGGCCGATCCCGCCTCGATGTACTTATCTGGTAACGTCATTGAACTCGCCCCAAGACTGACTCCGGGTCCAGCATGAGCGAACAATCGAACCTTCTCCATAACCATTGGGCCAAGCTCATTGATCGGTACGGTGAAGAAGTGGTGTTCAGTATATGGCCCGATGTCGAGCAACTCATCTGGGGTCATGTTGGGAATCATGGACGGTTTCAGTGGTGTACCCCCGGGGACGAGATAGTCTCCCCCGATGGCTGGTATGGATCGCAACAGAATCAGGAAATTCCCACTCAACCGTGGATTGCTGTCGATTGGGACAACCCCACTGTCGATATGACCATGGGTGAGCGTATCCGAGAAAGCGTTCGGGCCTTTCAGTATCATGCCCAAAAATCCCATCTCCCCACCTTGGCATGGCCATCGAAATCGGGCTTTTTTCACCAGGGAAGTGAAAGTCAACATCTATTTGTTTATCTTCCAAATGCCCGAGATGCACAGTCTCGAGAAGCAACCGTACTCCAACTGCTAGAAAAGTCTCTTAACATGTCCGTGAAACGTGATATCTCCCAACCGTGGCTAGAAGAATGGGGTCTTAGTCCAGAAGGCCACTTTCTGTATCCTGCACAGGGAGTATACCCTATTCGCATGAGCCTTTTCGCGGCAAGACAGATGGACCGGTTTATCCACCTCTGGCGGGATACCTTTCTTGATCGCAGATAGTGGTAACCGCATGACAAAAAGTGAGGAACAAGCGTTCCGTCCGAAGTCGACCCGCACAAATCATTGTGCGTTGGCAGACATTGCGATAAGATTCCTCTGTTACCTGGTTATGCGCCAAAGCAACACCCCCAAAAAGGGCACCGCGTGCTTAAAGAGGAGATTTCGCAAGTGACTGCAGGGATTCGTCGAACACTCATTGCCGCGTCACTAGGCATGGTCCTGACGCTCGCAGCCGGCTGTGGCTGGCATCAAATCAACACCACCAATCCCACAAATTATCTCTCGCAGAACATCGCCACAAAAAGCGTCGTATTGCATGTCTATGCTGGCGAGTACGGAAACAATGACGACATGAACTTCGACGGATACGGAGACGGAACTATGACCATTACCATACCGCGCGGCTGGAAAGTCACCGTAGATTTTTCCAACACCGACGACACCCTGAGCCATTCCGCCATGATTGTCCCAATGAAGGATATCGGTCTTTCGATCATTTCACCGTCGTTAGTAGCATTCCCCGGTGCTTTCACACCCAATCCTAATGAGGGCACCAACGATGGCGTCCATGTATCCTTCCATTTCATTGCCAATCAAGCTGGTCGCTATGCCCTCGCTTGCGGGGTTCCAACCCATGCCCAGATGGGCATGTGGGACTACGTCGTGGTCTCAAATACCGTATCAAAAGCTTCCTTGAAAATTGCCTCCGCCAAATAACATTCTAGCGTGGTCTAAGATTACCGATTCCTGCCGCGACTTCCAGTGACGCATGAAAATGCGATAAGCGCTGAACACCCCCCGATGGTTGTCTTACATTCTTTCACCGCCCTACGGGCTGAGCATTCCGACCATTTCTTCCGCTCACCTCCAGGTATGGTTTTACTCGATGTGCACACACTCACGTTGAGGTGAAAAGCATGATCAAACAGACAACTTATGGCCTTTTGATACTTACAGCCTGTACGCTCGCGGGGTGCGGTTCTATCGGGCAAGCTTCTCTTGGTCACAATCACCACGGGACCGTGTCCAGCAAGCGATCAAATGGTAAATCAACGCATGTCGTACGCGCGAGCACGAATAAGACGGCGGGCAGCGGCAAACTTGTCGTTCTGGGATTTTGGGCACACCACAAAGCCGCCCCGGTCACCAGCCTTAGCGCAAGCAACCACACTCTCACTGCCATATCACCACTCTGGTATTCTGTCACCGCCACCGGCGCGCTGACATCCAAAGTAGACCCAGCACTTTTAGCCGAAGCGCACAAGTTACACTTGGCTATCACGCCACTAGTCAACGACGCCACCGGACAGCAAACCTTTCTGACGAGTAAAGCGACTCGCTCAGCAGCTGTGCAAAATATTGACCACATGATCGCGGCAGGTCATTATCAGGGAGTCAATATTGACTTTGAACCCCCGCACGTCAGCCTAAAGTCCGAACTCACGGCATTTGCCGTGCAGTTGCGAGATACCCTACCAAAGAGTGATACGATCACCATGGATATCGTACCTCACTCAGGCGGTGCCTATGACTATGCGAAATTGGCGCCCGAGCTCAATCAGTTTGTTCTGATGAGTTACGATGAACACTCGGACGGTACTCCCGCAGGGCCCGTTGCCGCCATGAACTGGGTGCAAAGCGTCTCCTCCCGACTGACGAAACTGGTGCCACCATCGAAAATCGACCTAGGCGTGGCGCTATACGGATATTCATGGGCTAAGGGAA
This sequence comes from Sulfobacillus sp. TH-112, assembly GCF_057473405.1. NCBI lineage: Bacteria > Bacillati > Bacillota > Clostridia > Eubacteriales > Clostridiales Family XVII. Incertae Sedis > Sulfobacillus > Sulfobacillus sp. TH-112. Next base: position 11,305 of record NZ_JBYCKN010000146.1, on the reverse strand, counting down.
GTACTCACGCGGTCACCATCCCTTACGACATGCTCACGGCGGCACAAAAATCGCACGCCACATGGAATCCCCGGTATCAAGAAATGACAGCGACCATCAATGGCGATACCTTGTGGTGGGAAAACCGCAAGGGCATCAGTGAAAAAATCGCCTATGCGAAAAAGTCTCACTTGGCTGGTATTGCCCTTTGGCAAGTAGGCTATGCCAATAGTGCCATCTATCAACTTCTTTCTAAGGACCTGGGTACGCCGTCCTAGCGGATACCTGAAGCACGAACCACACGCGGCCATAGTAAGGACCGGTGTGGTTCGTGTCGCCTTAACGGATAGCGCCGCCTTTCAAGGCGTGCGAGAGCAAAAACACGGCAGAGATTTTTTGGTAGAATGTCAGTAGCATTCTCAGCGCCGCTGAGAATCTGACGTATGCTTAACGAATCTCCGACGAAAGAAGGATACCGCCATGCGTTTTATGGCTGGATTATTCACCGGGGTAGTGCTCCTTGTCGCAGCTGTATTTGCATTTTGGACCTTACATACCTATTCAGCCTGCAATGCGTCTGTCGCAAGCGGATGTACGTACGACCGCACCATCCTCGCCATTTCTATATTAGCCATTATGGCTGCGATTACTTCAATGGGCGCTCTTTTATCCACACGGTCCCGTCACTAATCTTCGTGACAAGATAATTACCGAGATATTCCCTTATTTGGAGAATATCTCGGTGATTGGGTTTTCGGAAAGTGGCCCGCGATGTTGTGTGAATCCATCCAAAGTGGAACCTGTCCATCGTCAGTCCGTGTCAACGGAATCCCCTACTTTTGACCGCCACAATTTATCCGGATATGTATCTCTATTCTTATTATTAAGTTGGTTATATAAACTATAATGTTAGGTAATTAAATTAAAGAGGGCGGCCATCGTGATGCACATTTTCGGCAGGGATAAAACGGTGCAACTGTTGCAGATAGGACGCGCCATCCGCAGTATCGGACAAGGGATCGCGGTTGTTGACCTGACACTATACTTAAAAAGCCTTTCGTGGAGTGCACCCGCCATTGGGGGAGTACTGACGGGCGCTGCGGTCATCGGGTCGATTCTGATGTTAGGTATCGGGTATGCCAGTGATCGCGTCGGACGAAAACCTTTCCTCATCACGTATGAAAGCCTAATTTGCCTTTCTGCCCTCTTAATGACTGTCACTGCCAACCCGTTACTGCTCACGACGATTATTCTCTTTACCGGATTTGGTCGTGGACAAAATGGGGCGGCCGGCCCGTTTACACCCGCCGAGCAAGCCTGGATGGTGGACCATATTCCGCCGCAACGACGCAGTCAAGTGCTCAGTATCAATAGTGCCATCGGATTCTTCGGAATGGCCTTGGGTGCCCTCATCGCAGGGTTGCCCCACTTGTGGCAGTTTGAATTTCCGGGCTCTCTCCGCTTTCGCCCGTTATTCTTATTGATCGCTCTCTTTTCGGCCATTACCGTAGCCATCATTCTCGCCATTCCTTCCGATCGACGGGAACCGCTACCCGCACTCAACACTGTGCGAAAAGAGGAACACAACGCACGCCAAACCGAAAACCGCAATCTCACCAAGCTCGCTTTCGTCAATATTCTCAACGGTTTAGCTATCGGGTTTTTCGGTCCCATGATGGCCTATTGGTTTAGCGCTCGATTCCATGCCTCGTCGCTGGCGATCGGAACCACCTTATCTCTTTCGCTTTTAATCGCAGGACTGTCATCATTGTTTGCTGGTCATCTGGCCACGCGGCTTGGTATGGTCAAATCCGTCGTCATGTTGCAGCTCATCGGTGTTGGGCTAATCGTTCTATTGCCATTTTCTCCCACATTTACCATCGCCTCCATCCTATACATCTTACGCTCGGCATTTAGTCGTAGTACCCAAGGATCCCGCTCCGCCCTCAGCACCAGCCTCACACGCAATCAGCGTCGAGGATTCGCCATTAGCATCAACTCGCTCAGTATGCGTATGGCCTCTGCTATTGGCCCAACAGTGGCCGGATACCTATTATCGGAAAATCTTTTTGGTGTACCATTTTTCCTTGCAGGCGGACTACAACTTGCCTCCACACTATTATATGGAATGCTCTTTCGAGATTTCGATCGGCATCCTTATCCCCAGGAAACCCGTCCACCAATGGACCGTTGACCCCCGATTCCCCCTAGAGGCATTGACAACCTCACTACAACCAGTCAAGGTGGTTTTGCAATCCATCGCGAACGGAGTGATCATTATGGACGACACCATCCTAAAAGAAGCGTTCCAACGGACGACCCAGAGACTGTCTGGTCATGGGATTAGAACGGTCTCACTGCTACAAGAAGCTCTTTTGGCGGTTCCACCAGAGGAGAGTGAAGCGGATCTGTATGGCACCGGTCTTCTGATTGAGTCCTTCGAAGAGAAAATGGCGACCTATCTCGGTAAAGAAGCGGCTGCCTTTTTTCCGAGTGGAACCATGGCCCAGCAAATTGCCTTGCGTATTTGGTGCGATCGCGCTAATTTGGCTCGCGTCGCTTATCATCCTCTTTGTCATTTAGAAATCCATGAACAAGATGGTCTGAAAAAATTACATCGTGTCGAGTCCCTTCTTATCGGAAATCGAGACCGCCTCATCACCTTAGAAGACCTCCAAAGCATGGATAGCCCCGTTGCCGCACTCCTTTTGGAATTACCGCAACGCGAAATCGGTGGCGTGCTCCCCGCGTACCAAGATCTGGTGGCGCAATCTCAATATTGTCAAGACCACGGCATCAAACGTCATTTGGATGGAGCCCGCCTCTACGAAACCCTACCCTATTATCAAAAGAGCGCTGCCGACATCGCCAGTCTATTTGATAGTGTCTATATTTCGTTCTATAAGGGCATAGGAGGAGTGGCCGGCGCTATTTTAGCTGGCGAGACCGATTTTATTCAGGAAGCAAAGATATGGAAACGCCGACATGGCGGGGATCTCATTAGCCTTTATCCCTATACTGTCGCGGCTGACTATTATTTTGAGACAAGAATAAATAAAATGGCCCAATATTGGGCCGGCGCCCAATCCTTGGCTCAACGATTTAACCATCTTCCGACGGTCGTAACACGACCGCTCATCCCACAGACCAATATGTTTCACGTGCATTTTCAGCACGCTCGAGCTATGGTCGAACCAGTGCTGAAGCACCTCTATCAGATGACCGATATCGGCTTTACGGGAGCACTCCATCGTGTGAACGACGGCGAATGCTCCTTTGAAATCAGTGTCGGCGACGCCTATGAAAAAATTGCTCCCGTTAAGCTCGATGAAGCGTTTCACCTTCTTCACGAAGGACTCATGACACAGTAAACGACCGAAAAAAGGGGCACCGTATCGATAGAAGCTTTAGGCGGAGGAAATGGCATGGACGGAATTTTAGGGATTGATGAAATACTCTTTTTTGTTCCTGATGTCTCTCAGGCCAAATCGTGGTACGCCCATCTTCTCGGACAAGATCCCATATTTGATGACGCTGGCTATTGTGCATTTGATTTCGCGAATATCACCGTGGGCCTTCATCCTAGCGATGACAAAACCAGCCCCGGGGTAGCCGGTCAAGTGGCCTATTGGCGAGTAAAAGACATTAGTGACACCATCCAACACTTTATATCGCATGGGTGCACGCTCTTTCGTGGGCCCATTTTAGGAGTGGATAACGTGTGGATATGCCAATTGAAAGACCCATTCGGCAACGTTTGGGGGTTGGTCCAAAAATAGCCCGAATCTGACCGGCGTTTTTGGCCCGTCCCCAATTCCCGATTACGTTGCCACACCGAAAGGAGGCACGTCTCATGGACAACGTCACGATTCGACCTCTAAGATTAAACGAACCATGGCCGATGGAGCTCTTGCTTCGGGCTGACCCATCGCACGAACTTATCAACAGTTATATGAGTCGAGGTGGCTGTTTTATCGCTGAGAGGAATGATGAGACGATAGCAGAGTATGTCCTCATCGACACTCGCCCGCTCACGGGGGAGATCGTCAGCATCGCGGTAAAAGAATCTGAAGAAGGCCAAGGGCTTGGGAGAGACATACTACTGCATGCCATTCACATGGCGCGCCAGAGAGGATATCGCACTGTAGAACTGGGCACCGGGAACTCCAGTATCGGACCATTAGCGCTGTATCAAAAGTGTGGATTTCGAATTGTCGGCGTCGACCGTGACTTCTTTACCCTCCATTATTCAAAGCCAATTTATGAACATGGCATCTTATGCCGCGATATGATACGTCTGGCTCTTGTCCTCTAGGCACGACAGTGCCCAAAATTCAGGAAATGGGGTCCTTAAGCCGCGTCTGTCGATCCTACTGCCGTGCGGCATGGACCGGATACTGGCATTCGACCATTTAAGGCCGCTGCAGACAGGATCAACGCCACGTTAACAGCCATACTGGAGGGTCCTCGAAATACCCTTCACCTCTTGCATAGAGCCTCTTTTTTGAGGACCCATTTCATCAAAACTTTTGCGCGACCCGTTCTTGGGGGCGTGGAACATGTGCTCCAGGGACTGCAATAGATTTCCCGTCACTGAACGATAGAAGCCATTTGTTGCGCATGGAATTATGCTTGATTAGGGTTGATATTTGCGTTGAAGCGAAACAGATTGTCTGGATCGTATGTTTTCTTGAGATGCAGCAGGCGCGGATAGTTCGACCCATACGTGGCCCGAATGACGTGTTCGGCTTCTGGGGTTGTTGGATTGGTCACGTTGAGGTACGTGCCGCCATTAAACGCATGATGAGCCAACGATGCTCGTGCTTGCTGTACCCAGGCTATGCCAGCAGGTGCCTGAGAACGATGCTCCCAACTCGATTCCAGCATCACTATAAGGCCTGCACCGCGGTCCCCGAAAGCGGTCGCGCCGGCAGGAATTTCAGCCATTTTACCGCCAAGCGGCCACAGCATGAGCATTTGCCCAGGATGAGCCGAAGTCATGATTTGGATGACTTCGTCAATTAAAGTATCCGTGAAGGTTTTGGCGTAAAGTGACTCCACATGGCCAAAATGCTCCTTAGGCAACATGCCGTCTAATATAGAGTGCAGTGCCGTATAAGTCATAGCCCCGGTCATGTCTGCAAGTGGTTCCGCTAGAATGCGGAGCGGACGTATGGTCGACAGGGCGTCGTCAAGATCGCGGCCAGCGTGCATACCGCTCACCACGATCACTGTCTGCCCGGAAAGAAAAGGGGGAAGTTCTGGAAACCGTGGCATGGACATAATATCAATATTGATGCTCACAGCGGGGCCACACGCAGCGAGAAAATCCCGACACCCGGCGAGCACGGCTTTAGCATCGGCGAACGAATAGAACGTGTGGATACCGGCCACCATGGGACCGACCTCTACCAGCCGAAAGTGCAGTGCGGTAGCGATGCCAAAGTTACCCCCGCCACCACGGATAGCCCAAAAGAGGTCGGGGTGACGGTCGGCGTCCACGTAGGCGACAGTCCCGTCGGCCAGCACCACTTCTGCGGATTCCAAAAAGTCGCAGGTAAGACCGTACCGACGGCGGAGGAATCCCATACCGCCGCCCATGGCCAGTGCAGCCATACCCACCTGACCGATGTTCCCAGTGGGTATCGCGAGACCATGCAATTGAGTTTTGTGGATGACGTCTGCAGCGGTGGCGCCTCCCGCCACCATAGCCGTTTGATCTCCTCGATTTACTACAACAGACCGCATCCAGGAAAGATCCACCGTGAGGCAGTCGTCGCCCACACCGAGTCCCGCCACATGGTGACCACCACTTTTCACCGAGATGGGAAGTTGATGCGAACGAGCGAATTTCACCGCGTACACTACATCTTGAATTCCTTTAGGGCGGACAATGATAGCAGGTCTTCGGACCGGGTGACGGTTCCATACCGCTCGCGATATCTCGTAATCGGGATCTTCCGGTAACAGAACATCTCCGCGCACTGCTTGAGTGAATTCGCACAAGAGATTACTCGTGATCTTCGACGCCAAGGTATAACCTCCATTGCAACCGCGATCGCCATCGGCGCTTTGAAAAGATCGTCCACGTGTTCTTGATGTATAGCAGAAGAACCAATGCCGTTCGGACCCCAAAAAGCAAGAACTCGTCCGTCCCGCGGCTATCCAGCATCCCGGGAGGAGTCTTCGGGTCGTTGCTGAAACAACGTCTTCGCATTCCGAAACGATAACGTCGCCAGTAGAGCGACCGGAATCGTCAACCCGAAGAGCCAGACCGGGTGTAGCGCTTGATAGACAGCCCCACTCGCCGCATAGGCAATAAAGGTTCCGATTCCTTGAACCATCGTGAATAGACTAAAATACTGACCTTGCTGTCCGGGGCTCGGCATCACTCCCATCAAAGCAAAGATTTGGCCAAAAGCGAACACATCGCCAATTCCCAGCAGGATGATTGCAATGGTCCACCCGGGCACGGTCTGCCAAATTCCACCAATCACTAAGCCGCCCACGGCCAGCATGCCGATGTAGCCGGGCCACGGTGACTTTTTCCTCGCGAGCCAGTGACTCACACCCAGTTGAAGGACGAACACGACAACCATGTCAAGTGCCCCCAAAACTCCATACAACTGAGCACCATGGGGGAAGTGGTAAGACAAATCCAAGGGGACTCCAGATTCAAATTGCATTTCCGTCGCCACGACCAGAAAAAAGCTCACCAGCAACCATGCAAAGGCCGGGTCCCGGCGCAGAATGGCCCATGGACCGTTAGCGTGTGTAACCGGACCAGCGCTGGCGCCGTCGGCCGTCTTTTTTCTCCAAAAGATAGTGGCCATGAGTAAAGCGATGCCGATGTACCCCCCCGCGGTCACATCAAAGGGAATCCGAGAATACCCGCCTCTGAGCGCAAACGCTGACAGAGGAAGCGCTGCGGCCATGCCCACATTGTTTAGCCAATGAATTAAATTCTGTACCGTTCCTCGGTGATGCGAATCAACTTGGCTATTGGCAAGTCCGCGGGCAGCGGCATTGACAGTGGAGGATGCGACTCCCAATATTACCAGCAAGCCGGCCAACGGCCACACATGGGTCTCCTCACTCATAGCCAATACCGTTAACCCAGTTAACACACCAGCCATTACGTACGTCCGACCCAAGCCAATGCGATCCGCTGCAAACCCGCCTAAAAATCCCAAAACGCCACTTGACAGGAATCGCACGGATAGTAGTAATCCAGCTTCTGCGGCATTGAGCCTCAGCACGTGGGTGAAATAGATGATTAGGAAAGGATATAACATAAACGCGGCCATGGGCACGACCAGCGAAGACGCAAAGAGAACAGACGTACGTGAGTTCGTGACGTCGAGAAGCTCTCTGATGAGAGACGGTTTGTGGCTATCAGCCATGGTTTACTCCTTCAATTTCATTCCGTTGAGGGCGACTCAATAATCAGATGCGGCATCTGGGTCGTCGAGCTAACCGTACTTAAGACGGCTCCCCACATCACGACAAGTATTAATGCCCCACCTTCTTCCTTCTTGTGAGTTTATCAATCTTGCGCGACCATCGAGTCTCATTTGTGTCTCAGAGGCTTCTAACCTCTAGATACCGCGAAAGGTACAAGGGGTGACACCTGCCAACGAATACCTAGGCAACGCACCCACCGCTATTAGTCTTTGTCCGAGCGGTCTTTACCTCCCTACGGTGATGGATCAATAGGCACCAGATGGAGGGACCTAAAACCACGCGCCCGTGTCTTGAAAGACCGGACGGGTATCAAGGTCTCGCGAACACCCCGCCAGAACATATAAGACTGGCAGGAATTTAATACTGATTGTCGAATGTTTGCGTATCTTAGGAAGTGGATTCAAGGAAGTGTAAATCGATTGGCAACAAGCCTTAGGACAATCGGGGCACGAAATCGTAACCTAACCTTTGTCGGGCGCGATATTGAACGTCAACGACTTTCGCGTTGGCTTGGGATGGAAACAGCCCCAACAACAATGGTCGACATAACGGGATTAGGGGGCATTGGGAAGTCTACCCTCTTGAACGTCTTATTGCACGATGCTGAGGAAAGCGGCGCCCACGCAACATGGATCGATGGGCGAGCCTGTGTCGAAACCCCAGATGGGGTAACACGGAATTTTCCTGCAATTTTTTTGCAATGGATGCAATCCCCCATCGTGGACACCAAGTGGGTTCTCGGTATCGACAACTTTGAAGCACTCCGTGATTTGAGTGGATGGCTTCGCCGCAACTTCTTTTCCATGGGCCCCGCCTCCAATCTCCTCATTTTGGTATGTGAGCGCAAGTCGTCCCTCATGGAATGGCGGTTAGACCTGGACTGGGTCGGGCGCGTGGAGGAATGGGCGCTGACTCCGTTCACCATAGACGAGGCGACCACCTTTCTTAATCGCCGCGGGGTTCCCTTCAACGCGGAAATGGTTAACGTGGGTCAGATACCCCTAACACTAGCGATCTATGCTGACTTATTCCAGCGCGGCGCTTTAGGCGACGGGGTGCGGATAGCACAGCAAGCCTTTTCAGCGTCGCTTTTGAAAGAAGTGCTGCACACCCATTGGCGTGAGGCAATCAATGTATTGTGTCTTGTGTCACACGCCCATTTAGACTTCCTCAACGCGGTTATCGACCAACCGTTGTCGGAAGAGAGCTATCGACAGTTGGCTACCTTGTCTTTTGTGAAGGACACCCCCAGCGGACTAGGCCTGCATGATGTCGCCGCCGGGGAGATTTTGCGTGAATTTCGCCGGTGCCAACCGGAGGCTTTTCATCGCCTGCGGCGCAAGGTCATCGGAGAACTCGCCCGTTCGTGGCATCAGACACCCAATAGTCGTGAGAACGGCAGGCTAGCCCATGACCTAGTGCGCCTTGTAGGCCGAGACTTGGAGCCGTGGCGCGATTATGCAGATCTTTACGAGGACTCGATGGGACTTGAAATTGTCCCGTATGAACCCGCGGATCGGTTTGACGCTGTCCAGTGCCTTAATGAATGGGCCCGTCCTGCCATTCCCATGAGTGTAGCTCAGCAAGCTACATTGTTAGATGTCGTGGCGGACAAAATGCCCCACACGATCCGCATGGTACGCGACCCCTCGGGTCACGCTGTGGCGACGATTTGCCTTCTGCCGGTCACCCATGAGACCTTCGATATCTTAAGCGTATTTGTTCCAGATATTATGGCCCGACTGGCGTCGCATCCTCATCTCGAGGTCGATTTTTCCCGGCCCGATGATACCCAATTGGTGACCATGGTGGGGGTCAGGACGCAACACAAGATATTCTCCGTGCCTCTACTTACCGGCACTGTGCTCCGCTATACCCTGGAATCCTCAAGCGGCCGCCGAACGCTCGGTATGGTGCTTGATCCGCGATTTAAACTGCTACTCGAGAAGTTAGGATGGGTAGCATATCCGTTCCCGCTCATTTCGGCGACTGATTTGTTGCTCTACAGCCTAGATTTACGGTATGAGCATATTCCCCGTTGGGCGGCACGAATGACCGGTGTTACACTGGCCGATCCACTTGCCGTATTGAAGTCGGTAACGGCAAAGAATTTACGCGCCCTTCTAAGCGCATACTACGATACTGGCCGCTTGCAGCAACTGGCAGACAGCATGGAACTGGCCCTTTCGGCGGAACAACTGCGGGGCCTCTTGCAGCAAACGCTTAGAGAGTTTGCGAACAAACCGCATGCAAGCGCAGCGGCTACTCTCATTCGTGAAAGCTACATCGAACCTACTCTGGCTACTCGAGTGGCACTGGCCGAGCAATGGAACGTTAGCCGGGCAACCTTCCATCGTCACCTCTCTCGGGCCATGGAAGAGTTTGCTCACTTTGTCCATGAGCGAGCGTAACGGACTACGCATGAGACTTGGTTGAGACTCTCTCCTGACGGCACTCTGGCATAATTAACAGTACGTTGAGGCTGACAACGCGTTACCGATCCTCGAGGTTCTATCGGATTTTTTCGGTAAACCACCATGTCGTCTCAGCGCCAAACAATGTGAATTAACAATTTGAAGGAGAGTCTCTCGATGAAGCGTATGTATCCCTTACTATCGGCTGTCGCCTTGACCGGCCTAACCCTGTTGGCATCGCCTTCCGTCATGGCGGCTAGCCAATCTTCGATTGTATTTGTGAGCCCATCGGGGAGCAACACTACCGGGACAGGTAGCTCTACAGCTCCGTATGCAACCATTTCCCAAGCTCAGTTAGAGGTCGCTTCAGGAGGCACGATCGTTTTAGAGCCCGGAACGTATAAAGAGAGCGTCAACATTACCGATACCGTACGAATTGTGGCAGATGCTGCAATGTCCGGAAACGCCTCCAATACCATTTTAGATGCAAGCGGCCAATCGAACGGCATCGTTATTTCGGGATCAGGAGCCAACGGTACTCAGATTTCCGGTCTTACCATTGAGAACGCCGACAACCACGGCGTATTTGTCCAGAACAGCGACAACGTTGTGCTGAGTCATCTTATAGTCACCAAGAACGGCCTGAAGAATGTCGCGAATAGCAAGATTGCTGAGGACAAAGCCATCGAGTTAGTGGGAACGACCGACGGGGATATCTACGACAATACCGTTGTCGACAACGGGGGTGGCATTGGTCTTGCCGACAACGGAACCATCAATCCCGGTGCACCAGCCCCTGCGGGCACAGCGGCCCCCTCTCTTGCCAATGTCATCCGCGATAACACGATAAGCGTCAATAGTACCGGGTGTGGCATCGTTATCGCCGCCTATAACGAGGGTGAGGGTGTAATCGATAATGTTGCTATTGGCAATAAAGTTAGCTTAAGTCCGGCGGGTATCGTGGTCGCCGCCGATTCCCCCAATACGGTGGCCCGTGGCAATCAGGTGCTAAACAATACCGCTTTTGACAACTTTTTACCCGGTGTGATTTTGCATAGCAATACCCCGGGAGACATCGTGAGTGCAAACACCATCATCGGAAACACGATTTATGGCAACAAGCCTGACCCAGAGGTTGAGGCCGACCACGGTCCGACTGGTATTATTGCCATCGGCGTGGACAATCCCGTAACCCACAGCGTCATTGATGAAAACACCATTAGCACGGAAACTTATGGGGTGTACTTGGATAATGCACCCGGTACCATTGGTCTCAACGGAAACGTTTATGCCCAAAGTGTCACGACGCCGATCTACCCCAACACCTGGGCTACTCGCTTTCCCATGCTGCCAACGCGGATTGCCGCTCGACACCACGATTCCTTCTTCTATGCTGGATGGTGGTCGCAAACCGATAGCACCGTCGCCATTGCCAAGCATAATGGTAC
>NZ_JBYCKN010000145.1:0-17349 GCF_057473405.1 Sulfobacillus sp. TH-112 | reverse complement strand
TGATACAATCAGCATGGGTGCCGGCAACAGTCAGGCCGGGACCATTTCGGTTAACGAAGTCTTGCAAAATGCCGAGTACCCGCCGTCCCACGGTTAAAATCGATTCTCCGCCCGGAGGAGGGTTCTCTTCTGGATCGCGCCTCCACGCTTGAAACGACACGTTACGAGAGCTCTCCAAATCCGCCAGACGTTCGCCGTCCCAGAGGCCGAGGTTGACTTCTGATAAATCGGGCAAGATGAGCGGTTCCAAGTGATGACGCGCGGCCAAAGGGGCGACCGTTTCTTGCGCCCGTATGAGGGGACTCGTGACAATATGTTGGATCGGAGCATCTTTTAACTGTTCCACAAGCTCGGCCGCTTGCCGCTTTCCTGTCTCGGTGAGATGAGGGTCCCACGAATGATATGCAAATCGCCCGTCAGCGTTCCCCTGACTTTCGCCATGCCGTACTAATAACACATCAGACGTTAACGACAACAATGCTCCTCCTCATCATGCGGATACGCCCTTAGTGTACTCGTTTTCTTGCGCCGTGGCGACTCTCTTCACCGGATTGTCAGGTCACACAATCGCCTCTCATGCAGATCACGGAAGACGTGGAGTGGGGCGATGACAATCGGCCTGCGTCAATAGTAACGCTCTTGGCTCTCTCTTTGTCATTTCTTCGTTGAAACTGAAGGAAAAAAAAGGATACGACAAGACGGTGGCAGAGGCATGAGATGATGCATAAGATGATGCAGCATCTCATTGCAAGACGCCTAAGAAAGCATGTCAAGACGGATTCTTGCCATCCCACGCAGGGATTATTGGCGGTCGGCGAGAGGGGACAAAGATGGGATACTTTATGTCCAAGGATAGTCATGACGACATCGCGCCCGTCATGACTGCACTACCCAATCGAACTGAACGGCCTATGCATAAATTCGTGCCGTGGTTGGTCGCTTTCGTGATGATTACGCTATGGTGGTTCGTGACGTTTCTTAAGATTTTTCCGACCGTGGCCCTGCCCTCGCCTGAAAGTGTGCTGCATCAAATGATCATCATCGCGACGCGAGGGTATAGTGGCTATACGCTGCTTGACAATATCGGTGCAAGTGTTGGGCGCATTACCGTGGGATTTATCGCCGCCGTCATTGTAGGGGTACCAATTGGTTTTTGGATGGGGTCAAACCGCTATATATTTTCCGCCTTAGACCCGCTTTTGCAGTTCTTTCGGCCTATACCGCCACTGGCCTATATTCCCGTGATGGTGGTGTGGTTTGGTACTGGAGAAATCTCAAAGTTTGTGCTGATTTTCTTTTGCACCATTCCCATTATCATCATCAGCGCGATGTCGGGTGTAAAAAGTGTCCAGCAGACCCGCTTGCGGGTGGCTGAGGTGTTCGGTGCGAATAGGATGCAAATCTTTCGCTATGTGGTCTTGCCGAGTGCGCTTCCAGAAATCTTTACCGGCATGAGAGTGGGGATCGGCGTGGCATGGACCTGTCTCGTGGCGGCCGAAATGATTGCATCACAAACCGGGCTTGGGGCGATGATTGAAACCGCGAGTGGTGAATTACAAATGGGTGTCGTCTTTGTGGGTATTTTGTTTATTGGCATCATTGGCTATTTGATGGAACTTCTTATTCGGACCATCGAACATCGGCTGGTACCTTGGAAGGGAAAGGCCTAGAGTGAGGGAGGCATGTGATGAAAAGGTTAGGCATCATGGTGGCTCTCGGGGGCGCGATGAGCTTGACGCTCAGCATTGCGGGATGTGGCTCTGCCATAGCTCAGGGGGCCCAGAAATTCACAGGCACGGTCACCATCGGTTATGAAAATGCACCGGATCCAGAGTCGGTAGCACTGGAACAGCATGATTTTCAAAAGGCGCTAGGGGTTAATGTGCGTTTGGAGTATTTTGAGTCAGGACCGGCCGCTCTTACGGCACTAGCATCGGGAAAACTGGACTTTATGACGACGTTGGGCAATCCACCTACCGCTGCGGCGATTGCGCGAGGGGTTCCCCTCGAAGTCATCTGGGCGATGGAACGGTATACCACGGGTGAAGGGTTAGTGGTGAAGAATTCGAGTGGAATTCATCGGCTATCCCAACTCGAAGGGAAAACCGTTGCACTGGTGAAGGGGTCAACGTCCCCATTTGAACTCCAGACGGCGCTCAAATTGCACCACATCCCCATTTCTCGTGTGACGGAAATCAACATGTCGCCGACCGAAATGGTCTCGGCTTGGAAGACGGGACAAATTCAAGCGGCCTATGTCTGGGTGCCATTTTCTACTGATATGGCGGCCGACGACGGCCACTTTTTAATGTATGACCAAGATGTCTATCGCGAGGCGCCGATATTTAATTTGGCCGTCGTCAATGCCCATTGGGCGGCCGGGCACAAAACCTTGGTCGATGATTTTATTCGTGCGGAGCAAATGGGCGTGAGCTATTTCGAGCAACATCCGCAAAAGGCCTATCAAGATATGGGGAAAATCAATGGGATTAGTGCCGCCGCAGCTCGGGTGCAAACGGAGGGGTTTAGCTTTACGACGATTTCTCAAGAGCTTGAGCCTGCGAGGCTTGGCGAGGGGGCTGGCGTGAAGAATTCGCTCGTGACCAAGTCGCTCACTTCGGCGGCCCAGTGGCTCTATCAAACCGGTCAAATCCCATCGCTTCCCCGCAATATGGCACAGTATGTTGATCCGCACTTTGTCGAGTCGGTATTAGGGAAGGGTTCTCGATGATTGCACTTCGGATGGTGAGTAAAAATTACCATGCACAGGGAGGGATCGCGTCGTCCGTACTGGCTCTACAGAACATTGATCTAGTCATACCCGATGGCGAATTTGTGTCGGTCGTGGGGCCGAGCGGCTGTGGGAAAACCACTCTCTTAAATTTGGTGGCGGGATTCGAATTTCCCACGTTGGGCGAGGTGCTCTTGGATAATCGTCCGATTACCGGTCCAGGGAAAGAGCGGGCGGTGGTATTTCAACAGCCCTCGCTTCTACCCTGGATGACGGTCGAGGATAACATTGCCTTTGGCAGTATCCTTCAGCAAGGACGACGCGGTATAGAGCGCGAGCAATTACGCCATATGATCCGTGTGATGGGATTGGAGGGGTTTGAGCACGCGCCTCCCTACCACCTATCGGGTGGAATGCAACAGCGGGTCGCGATTGCCCGCGCCCTATTAACCGATCCGGAGATGTTATTAATGGATGAACCGTTTGGGGCACTCGACGCGCAGACCCGTAGTGAAATGCAACGGTTTTTGCTGGCGATGTGGAAGGAGAGTCATCCCACCGTTCTTTTTGTGACCCACGATGTGGAAGAAGCGGTCTTACTCGCTGATAGGGTGGTCGTCATGTCGGCGCGCCCAGGGCGTATCGCGCTTGATATTAGGGTGCATGCGCCTCGACCACGCCAATGGGACTTTGGGCTCTCGCGGGAGTTTACCGATTTAAAACGCCAAGTGCTCCATGCCCTGCGTCCTGATGACTATCCCAGCCGGATTGGCTAAGTGCTCGAAAAGCGGTATGGTTATACCGAGGTGGCGCTGGTGGCATGGGATGAGGAAATATTTCCGCGGATATTCCAGTTAATCCGTGAGTTTGAACGACAATTTCGTGAACAGGGAGAGCATGATATCTCCACAACGCAATTCCAAGCATTGGCAATCTTAGATGAGGTGCAGCCGATTACCGCCATGGCCATGGCAGGTCTTTTACGCATTGCCGGACCGACGGCGACCCGTGCGCTTGACTCGTTAGACCGTCGAGGCTTATTGCTTAAGGAGCGCGACCCCCAAGATCGGCGCATTGTGTGGTTGAGATTGACGGACAGTGGGCGTGAGCAGTTGCAAGCGGAACGCCAGCGGCAGCTAGAGTGGGTCAGACGACTCTTAGAGTCATTAGGTGATGAGGAACAAGCGATGCTCGCGGCCACGCTGGAAAAGTTAAACGTTCAGGCGGCTCTCATTCCATGACGTCGAAAAAGGCTATCGGCCTCATTATTAATCCCATGGCGGGGCGCGACATTCGTCGCTTGGTGGCCTTTGCCTCGCTGCAGTCGGGGCCCGAAAAAGCGTTGGTCGCGAAGCGCATTATTGCGGGGATGACTGCGGTATCGGGGATTGAAGTCCTCCTCCCTGACGATCGGAGCGGATTTTTTGCCTGGCTGAAATCAGAACTAGGGAATACCGTGCCGATTCGTCTGGTTCCGTTGCCGCGCATAGAAGAGGACTCAACCGTGCTGTGGACGGGGCACCTCGTGGAAGCAGGAGCTAACGCTCTCATTGTGGTGGGAGGAGATGGGACTCAGCGTAATGTCGCCCAAGCGCATCCGCCAGTGCCCGTCTTGCCCATTGCGGGAGGCACCAATAACGTGGCGTGTTATTTAGGGGATCAAACAGCGGGCGGCTATGCCGTTGCCCGCTATCTTGCCGACCAACGAGATCCGGAGGAGGTAGGCGACCGATCCAAGGTGTGTCACATACAACTGCCGAGTGGTCACGAAGAGTTGGCTCTGATCGATGTGGCGTTGACCCGACAAAACTATACCGGAGCGATGGCCATTTGGGATCCGCGCGATGTGCGGGAATTGGTGCTTGCGGTAGCTGACCCTGTGCGCCCCGGTTTATCCAACGTGGGTGGCTATCGAGAACCTATCTCCTTTAGCGAGGATGCGGCGCTTCATCTTATCCTCGGGGAGGGCGAGGCTAAAACATCGGCGGTATTGGCGCCGGGATTGATGGCAGATTTTTTTGTCACACACTGTGAACGCATCGCCCTTGATGTGCCAGTGGTACTTTCGTGTGGTGAAGAGGGGGGGAGTCTCACCCTCGATGGGGAACGCACGGTGGTACTCCATAAAGAGCAATACGCGACGGTGTCAGTCCGGCGCGATGGGCCACTGGTTTTGAATCCGGAGCGGATTTTGTCTCCATCCTAGGTATATTTTTTCTCTTCTCTCTTATTTATAGACGAGGGGGGACGACCTATGAAAGAGAGTGGAGCGAAGCCCAAGGTGACCTTGGAACTCATACAGCTCGTGAATCGTATGGGACATATACGGCGAGAAATGAAAGAGTTGGAAACCGAGGAGAGCGTGCTCCGGGATCAAATATTGGCGGTGCTGAGTACATGGCCTCGCGATATTTTCCCCATTCGTATGGGTCATTTTGAAGTGCGCCTGGGGGAGCGTCGCGGACGCGTAGATGTCATCGAGGCGGCTGAGGTTCTCCGCCAGCATCATCTCGAAGAGAATCTTCCTCAGGAAGCTACCGTCCGTAGCGAGAGGACGATCACGTTCTTGTCCTGCCAGATTCGCGAACTGCCCATGCCCGAAGAGACTCGCACGAAGTTGGGAGAAGCCTATGAAGCGGCCATTGACTGGCATCCGCTCATTTCAAATGATATCCTCATGGCTTTTCATGAGAACCTTCAACTGTCTGACGACGAGTACAAATCTTGTTTTAAAGATGGCAAGCCCATCACTTGGACGCTTGCGGTACGATAATGGGGTAGCTATCGCCACTCGCTTGAATGATGGTACGGTAGTATTCGCCACTGGCTCGCATAGTACGTTTGAGGGAATCGTAATCAATATGGATGAGTCCAAAGCGTGGGCCGTACCCTTCTGCCCATTCAAAGTTATCAAAGGCCGACCAATAATAGTATCCCCGTATCGGAAGACCTGCACGCTGCGAGTCTGAAATGGCGTTAAGATGGCCTTCGATATAGGCGGTGCGTTGCGCATCGTCCAGCGTAGAAATGCCATTTTCCGTGATAATCATCGGTTTTTGATAACGCTTTAAACGCGTCAGCACCTCAGAAAGTCCCTCGGGATAAATCTCCCATCCAAGGCTGGACTGGGGATTTTCCGGACGAGCTTGAATGGGGTGCAGGCCGTGAGAAAAACGGATATATTGTCGGGTATAATAGTTGACGCCGAGAAAATCTTCATACGGTTCGATCATGGCGATAAAGCGGTCGTTCATCAGGTATCGCACCAATCCGGTCATGGCCAAATCCAGCCCCGCGTGCCGCCAGGGATGAAACGCAATGAGATGGTGGGCAAGGCCCACCCATGCTAAGGGTTTTTTCTCTTTGATGGTGGTGTAAGCCACTTTATGGATTTCTGCAAGACGATCGATCAGTTTGAATGCGCGACGAAATCCGTGTAAGGCAGGCGGCCAAATACCAATAATATACCCCATGACGGTGAAGACCAAAGGTTCGTTAATCGTCACATATAGGTCGACCAAATCGCCCA
Source organism: Sulfobacillus sp. TH-112 (assembly GCF_057473405.1). Taxonomy (NCBI): domain Bacteria; kingdom Bacillati; phylum Bacillota; class Clostridia; order Eubacteriales; family Clostridiales Family XVII. Incertae Sedis; genus Sulfobacillus; species Sulfobacillus sp. TH-112. The sequence continues at coordinate 11,089 of NZ_JBYCKN010000145.1, read as the reverse complement.
GAGCGTCCATGACCGTGTCAACATAGCGCTTAAACCAAAGGGCCCCCTCGGGATGAAGAAACCCTCCGCGCTCGGCAACCCAGATAGGAAGCGTAAAGTGGTGTAGGGTCATTAGCGGCATGATATGGCGGCGCTTTAGCGAGAGAATCATGGCGCGATAGTGATCGATGGCCTTCGCGTCAAATTCTCCCGGACGTGGTTCGATGCGACTCCATTCCAACGAAAAGCGATAACTATTGATCCCTAGCTGCTGTAATAGATCGAAGTCCTCTTCATAACGATTCCAGTGATCAAGGGCTAACAGGGATGGCTCGGTGCCGTGGCCCGTGTGTTCAAACTGGGTCCAGTCATTGGTTTGATTTCCTTCGATTTGGTGACTTGAGGTCGCTGTCCCCCAAAGAAAGGATGGATACTCTTTCGGCCAGCGATCCATTTACGAGTGCCCCATACGCACACGAATGGCCTTTTTTAATACCGTGAATGTGACGGGCAAGTGCCCCACAATTTCTCCATCGGCATGGACTAGCATGCTGGCTGGGCCATCGACGGTTAATGCTTCGGCCTGAAAGGACTTGACGACGGGATGGGTAATGTGTGTTCCACGGAACACTTTAGCCAAGAGAGGTAGGACACCGATGCGCGGTAAATCTTTGACCCAGACAACATGAAAGAGGCCATCATCCACCACCGCTTCGGGGCAGACTTTCATTCCACCAGCATAATATGGGGTAATGCCACAGGCAATCAGGAAGGTCTTTTCGGAACGATACGCGCCTTCGACATTGACCGTCATCGTGGCGGACTGATAGCGGGCCAGGTGGCGAAGAATAGCACGGATAAATACCCAGGTGCCATTCCCGCTTTTTCCATGTTGATTGACCCATCCTGCGACCTCAGCATCAAATCCCACCCCAGAGACGGTGAGGAAGTATTGGTCGTTCACTTGCCCGATGTCGATGGGAACGGCAGCACCATTCAAGGCAACCTTGAGCATCTCCTCTGGAGCCTTTGGATAGGAGAGAGTGCGCACAAAGTCATTGCCGGTTCCTGCCGGCAGGACAGCAAAGATCGCCTTCCCCTCGGGCATGAGACCATTAATGACTTCGTGATGAGTGCCGTCACCGCCTAAGGAGATGACGGTCATGTTATCCTGTCCGGCGACTTCCCGAGCAAGCTCTGTCGCATGCCCGGGACCTCTCGTCGTGACGACCTCCACGTCTTGAGGAATCGAAGCACGAATATTATCAAACAGTTGTTGGGCCTTGCCGTTACCGGCAATGGGGTTCAATATAATGCGAGCCGCCATAGGTCCTCCCGACAAATAAAATTAATGAAGCAACGACTTCACAAGCTCAATTTCTTCGGCATACTGACTTTCCTTGTCCACCGGTGTTTCTAAATAAAAGGGAATGTCTTTGAGCCGCGAATCGTTCACAATTTGCGTAATCGCGACGAGCCCCAATTCCCCTTTGCCGATGAGCTCATGGCGGTCCTTACGTGCATTAAAGGGCACCTTACTATCATTGAGATGAATGGCATGGAGACGCTCCATAAAGGCTGGGGTATCGAATCCGATAAATGCACTCGGGTTCTCGCGCGTCATCATTCCTGAACCAAATGCGTGTTGGGTATCGAGGCAAATCCCTACGAGATCTTGCGAAAAGGGCTCCACTAGCGTTAGAAGTTCCTCGAGCGTGGTACCAATTTCGGATCCTTGACCGGCGGTATTTTCGATGAGAATACGCACCCCTGCGGTCTCGTTCTTTTCAAGCACGCTCCGGATCCCCTCACGCATGCGTTCTATACCATACTCACGTCCCTGTTCTTTCGGTTTGCCACAATGCACCACAACCCCATAGCTACCCCGAGCTTCAGCAATCACTAAATCCTGGACTAATGCGTCGATCGAGGTCTCAAAAAGACCGTCGTCCGGGCTGGCTAAATTGATTAAATAGGGGGTATGCCCCACAGCCACTAAGTCTAATTCTTGCATTAATTGTCGACCGCGCTCCGCGTCTGCTCGATCTAACGGCTTGGCGTTACGAAATCCCCGCGGATTCTTAGTGAAGTATTGAAATGCATTGGCCCCTAAGGTCGGGGCGATTTTTACCGCGGTTGAAAATCCCTTAGCAATGCTTAAATGGCATCCGATGCGCACGAATCACGGCTCCTTACTGTCAACCCATCTCATCGATAATGGCGATGGGGACAAGTGTCCTTAGTATCATGCGCTTTTCGAAGCTAGAACGTCAATTATTGAGCGCAGCTCTTGTTGAATAGCAATGTATTCTCGGTCACGATTATATCTTCGCCTTGGGGTTGAGGTGAAAGTCGCTTCCCACGGTGATTACCATATCGACGCCGGGAACATCATGGTAGGGAATTTCCTCGATTGTGGTGTCCTTTGATGGCCCGAGAGCATTGGCTAGGCGTCCGGCAAGATATTTGTCACCGGTATAATCTTCCACCGTATTCGAAACATGGTCGTGCTGGTTAGCCCAAATCACCTCATTGACAGAGAACCCTTCAGATTTGAGCCATTGGGCCAGGGTGTCAGCGGGCGTGAGCGAATTGGTTCCGGAGCGCACAATGATATTGATGTGTTTGCGCTCACTGATGGGCAATCGATCTAAGAGAATATCGTTACGCAGTACCGGGATGAGGTTGGTATCCAGTTTCCAGTAGTCGATGCCGTTAATAGTTTGTGGCAAACCGGGTAAGGTGGCATAGCGAATTTGATTTAACTTCACATGGGAGCCGAGGAGGCCGAGCTGGATGAGTTGTTCCGTCGTGAGGTTGGTTTTCGTGATGTCCTTGCGTAACAGGGAAATGACTTGAGGGAGATGGGAAATCTCGCTCGGTTGCAGCACTTTTTTGAGAATGAGTTTCACAATGTATTGTTCCTGTTGAATCCGACCAATATCGCCGAGAGCTTCCTCGCGGAATCGAACAAACTCCACCACTTGCTGGCCGTCTAAATGCTGTACTCCGGCTTTCAGATGAATATCCAAAAATTTGGCAGCGGCCGTGTTGGAGTTTCCGTAATTCATGGCATACGGCACATCCACCGTGAGACCACCAATATCATTAATGATTTGCGCGAAGTTCACAATGGTGGTTTCAGCGTAAAAGTTAATCGGCACACCCACAGTTTTTGACACCACTTTAACGGCCAACGTGGGCCCTCCGACGAAGTTGGCATCATTAATTTTATTGAGCCCACCGGCTTGTGGCAAATCGATTTCGGAGTCCCGTGGTACGGAGAGGAGGCTGGCTTGATCTGTTTTGGTATCAATACTAATGAGCATCATGACATCCGACTGATCCGGCAAATTGGGGTTGTTTAATACGTCATGGCTTCCATCTTGAATGAGGCCTTCCCCTAATAATAAGATATTGATCCGCCCGTGAAAGGCACCAGAGTTTTTGGCTTGATCCGCCAAGCTTTGTCCCGCCGACCGATAGAAATGATACGCTGCTCCAACGCCTACGATGAAAACAGCGATGACGAATATGGCAATGAGTCGTGGCCAGCGAACCTTTCGTTGTCGACGTGCGTGGCTTGGCATCCATAGCGCCCCTTTCGTGTTTCGCGATTATATCACAAGGATATGAAAGAGATGATAACAATTGTCGAATGATCGTGAGATTTGTCGGGGACGAAGAGAGTGAAACCTGGGCGATGTGGGATTTCAGTGGGGATGACGAAATTCGAAGATGAGATCTGTGGTGGGCAGGAATTCGCCCTGCGCGACGAGAAAAGGTAATCATATTGATGGCGACGGGGAGGTACATAGATGGCTAAAGCAAAATATTGGACATATGACGAAATGTGGACGGAGTTACGGACACTGGAAGCGCACTATCCTGATCTAATGACGGTTGAGGTGATAGGGCAGAGCCGCCAGGGGCGTGATATGGCGGGGGTCACCATCACGCAACGGGCAGGCGGCAATCCAGAGACGAAGTCGGCGGTATTTGTGGACGCCAACATTCATGCGGGGGAAGTGGCCGGGAATTCGGTGGCCATGTATTGGGTTCAATGGTGTCTCGAGAACTATGGTCAAAATCCCGAAGCGACAGCCCTTTTGGATGAGCATACGGTCTATGTTGTCCCCCGCATCTCGGTCGACGGGGCGGAACTCTATCTCACCACACCACATCGGGTGCGATCCAGTCCGCATATATATCCGTACTCCGAGCCGCCGGAAGGATTTGTTCCAGAGGATATCAATGGAGACGGGCACATCTTGACGATGCGGATTCCGGCAGAGGATGGGGCTTATGCGATTGATGATCTGGATAGTCGCGTCATGCGTCGCCGATACCCCGGGGAAATGGGGGGGCGATACTATCATGTATTTCCTGAGGGGCGGATAGAGAAAACGTCGTCCTCGGGAGAATTCCCGGTCTGGGCTCATGCAAAATCCGCGCGGCGACAAGGGATGGACTTTAACCGCAATTTCCCCATTCGCTGGGCTGGGGAACGTGGCCAAGCAGGCGCCGGCCCATTTCCTCTGTCAGAGCCGGAACTGCGTAACCTGGCGGCGTTTATTCATTCCCATCGCAATATTGCGGCTTATGTGGCCTTGCATACCTCGGGCGGTGTGATTTTGCGTCAGCCATCGACCGGAGAGGACACAGTGCTTTCAGAAACAGATCGCTTGCTTTTTACTCAGGTGGCCCTCATGGGAAAGCAGGTTAGTGGTTATGAGGCCGATTCGAATTATCATATTTTTGCCTCTGGGCATGAAAAAGTGTTAATGCCCGGGGCTGCGGATGATTGGATGTACGATCACTTTGGCGTCTTGAGTTTCACCGTAGAAATATGGAATCTTCCCAAACATGCGGGGGCCCGGGGCTATGCCGAATATGGGGTGAGAAAATTAATGGAACTCACCTACGAGCAAGAGGCGGAAGATGACCGAAAAATTTATGAGTGGGTTTCGAAAGAAGTGCCGGAAGACGGGGTATTTCCGTGGGCGCCGTTTGACCATCCGGACTTTGGCACGGTGGAAATCGGGGGCCTCAATCCGAAGTTTGTGGTGCAAAATCCTCCCATAAATTTCTTGGGAGAGGAATGCGCCCATGTCAGCGGATTCTTGACTCGTCTGGGCCTTTCTACACCCCGTTTGGTCCTCTCTCATGTGGAGGCCGCCCCATTAGGAGATCAGTTATATCGGGTGACTGCGGAAGTGACAAACGCTGGGTTTTTGCCCACCTCCAGCACCGAGAAAGGGCAGGACCTTTTGTTAGAAGGGCTTCGATGCCACCTTTTAGGGGACCTCGAGATAGTGTCCGGCAAAACCCCGACGGACCTCGGACAATTGGACGGCTACGCCGTTCAGGATTCCTGGGCGCCTCCGCACAGCCAGAGAGCTCACGCAGAATGGACGGTGCGAGTCATGGGCCGAAAAGAGATTGAGGTCATGGTGGAAGGACCACGCTCTGGGCGGGTATCGAAAACGCTGGTAGTAGGAAAGGAGTAGGCCGTGTACGGGTACGACTTGAAATTACTGATTCCCGCCGCCACCAATTCTACCTATCTTAACGCGGGGACGCTCGGTCCGACACCGAGTACGGCCCTCGCGGCTGCAGCCGCTAGTGAACTGGAATGGGTGGAAGCCGGAGCAGGTTTCCATATGCACTACCTGAGCGCCAAAGGGTCAGTTCGCCGTTTTGCAGAGCGGGTAGAACGCGCTATGCCGGGTGGTGTGGTGAGCATTGTAGAAAATAACAGCGAGTCTCTTTTGAGAATATTATGGGGTACGCGCTTTGCTCCTCAGGATGAGATCATTACCACCAGTCATGAACATGGTGCGGTGGTACTGCTGCTTTCATCCATTATGCGGCGCTTTGATGTCAAGGTTCGCGTACTCGACGTAGACAGCACCAGAGGCCTTTTGACGCAACTGCAGGAGGCCATCAATGAACGGACACGTATGGTGGTGATGAGCCACGTCTCCTATCTTACCGGTTGGGAACTGCCCGTTGCGGCTTGTGCCGAGGTGGTGCATAAGTGGCCAGACTGTCGACTGGTGGTGGATGGTGCCCAGGCCTTAGGGAATGTCATCGTTCAGCCCGAAGCACTGGGAGCAGACTATTATGTGTTTTGTGGCCATAAGTGGATGATGGCGCCGGCGGGATGGGCCGGTCTGTGGGTGAGCCATAAACGCCGGGATGAACTGGCGACGCGATGGCCCCTAGAGGACTATCAAATGGATGTGAAGCAACTGGAAAAAGGGCCCTTTTCATCCTATAGCGAGTCCGGAGACAGTTTGGAGTTTGGAACGCGCAGTTGGCCTCGAATTGCGGCTTGGTCAATTACCTGGGACTATTTCGATGAAGAGGGATTTATGCATCATCGCGATTACCAGCAAAGTCTCGCCAACGAGGCTCGGGAGAGGCTGAATCGGGTGGAGGGGCTTACCGTTCAAGACGTCCCTTGTGGAGAATATCGTAGTACTGCGCTGATGGCGGTGACCTGTCATCCCATTGGCTCGGGGCTCTTTGACTGGCTGTATGAGAGAAATGTGATCGCGAAGGCGTCATCCTCTCGTCATGGAATCCGCTTGTCGTTTGCAGCTTTTAACACCGCTGAAGATATCGAACGCTTGGTGGCGGGAGTGCAAGGACTCTAGACTAGGCGGCGAAGGCAGGGCATTAGCTACGTGTCCAGGCTTCGCCGCGCGTGTGCCATAGGCTGGTACCCCCCGACACGCTAAAGGCTTCAATCCCCTTAGACCGGAGATATTGGGATGCATAGGCGCTGCGAATTCCAGCGGCACACATCACAATGACGGGGCCCTCAATAGCTTCCGCGACGAAGCGATCCAGGTCCTCGAGCGGATAATTCTCGGCATTAGGGACGTGCCCAGATGAAAATTCGAGTGCACTGCGAACATCCACCATCCGGGTGCCGGGTTGTTGTAGGAGTTGTCGGGCTTCCTCAATGGAGACGGTAGGCGTTTTTTCCGAAGGCGCCTGTGGCAGGAGCGGTGGATGGCCTTCTATCCCACAAAAGGCTTCATAATCCACCAGCGCGGTAATGGAAGGATGGTCTCCGCATAGGTCACACGTCGGCCGCTGATCAAAGGGCATTCGTTGCCACTCTCCAGAGAGGGCATCATAGATCATAAAGACGCTCTTATCCGGTATAGATAAATGAAGACACATTTTTAATGCTTCCACGGCCTGCATGCTACCCATCACTCCTGCCACTGCGCCGAACACCCCAGCCAGGGCACAGTCAGGCACCGTTCCGGGATCTGGTGGCACGGGGAAAAGGCACCGATAGCAGCCATGACCGGGACGATATACGGCGAGCTGTCCTTCAAACCGCAAGATGGCCGCATCGATAAGCGGCTTATGGAGCAGCACTGCGGCATCATTGACGAGATAACGGGTGGGGAAATTATCGCTGCCATTAATAATGAGGTCATATTGTGCGAAAAGGTCGAAAGCATTGGTACGCGTCAGAAACTCCCGATGCTCAAGAATCTGCACGTGCGGATTGATGGTTTCGAGCCGTTCGTGCGCCGAGTGGGTTTTGAAGTCGCCGATATGGGTCTCATCGTGCAGAATTTGGCGATGTAAGTTCGATAGTTCGACTGTATCTCCGTCAACGATGCCGATGGTGCCAACACCTGCGGCGGCCAGGTAAACGGCGGCAGCAGAACCTAAGGCGCCCGCCCCGACAAAAAGCACACGACTATTCATGAGTTGTTCTTGACCTTGTAATCCCACCTCGGGTAAGACCATCTGGCGCTGATATCGTGCCATCATGCGGGCAGTGAATTGTTCTTGCACGGCTAAGGCCTCCTTGAGAGACGTTGCAGGGTGGCGTTGAATCGTCGGCTAGTCATCGCTCTCGATCTCCCAGTCGCTGCCGCTATTGAGGCGGTCATCAATGAGCCATCCAAAGTTTTGATCGACGGTGGCGGGCGAAACGCCCGTGGCGGGATAGGCGTCCCAGGGACCTTCCCGGTCGGTTTCGATTCGGGCTAAGACAAACTGTCTCCACGCTACGTCCCGCCAAAATCGGTCCATATTTTCAAAGGATAATGGAACTTTGGCGGTCAATAGGGCGCGGGTGGTGTCTTCTAACACCTTCAATGTGTTTTTGCTGGCGCGCTCCGGATATAAGAGTTCGATTAAGTCGCGCACCGCTTGAACACCGGCTGTGACGGACGAGGGTTTGGGTCCAAATCCCATGACGTGTCCTCCTCAAGATGACGTGCCACTTTCCTGCGGAAAAGCTTCTCATAGCACTATCCTAACATATGCTACCGGTGACGGAGGTGGCTTCGGGTGTCGCGGATGCCGATCTATTCCCCAGTACTCGATCACATGGGTCAACGCAGTATTCGGTGGGCCATGACCTGGCATGGACAAAAGCGCGTGTTGGATTGGTATGCACGACGCGGCTATCATGTCTATACGCTCGCGGACGTGGCGGAACTGCCGTCGGTGGTTGTCGAAGAGCGGGTGAGCCGATTGCGGGAATATTGGAGACGCTGGCTTTTGGGAGAAAGTGCAGTGGCTATGGTGGCCGGACCAGCGGGGATGGTAGTCGGGGGGCCTGTTCTCTCGTTCGTTTTGGTTGCATGGGCCGTTGAAATGGGATGGTCCTACGGAATTGATATGGAGAGCGACGAGGAGCTCGATGGGATTCGCCGACGAATTCATCAGAACTTAATGCGTGCCTTAGGGATCTCTGGTGAACCGGGCCCACATCATGGCCGTTGGATAAAACTTGCCGGTACGGTATTGTTTTGGGGATTTGGTCCCGAACTATCCTCGGCTGATACGGTTATGGCTGAGATGCGCCGCGAGTTTCGAAGCCGATGGGAAAACAGGAAGGACGCGTTATGAATCATCCGCAGGCCCAGGTTTCTAAGCGCCATTACGGTGTAATTACATACAGATGGGATGAAGTAGGTTGTCTGAATATGGGGGGCAAGAGAGAACATAATCAGGTTACTCACCCACAAATAGTGGTTGTTCGGGTAGAGATGACTACGACTCACGGAAATTTTCTGACTAATAGGAAGGTGCCTTATAAAATAATATCAAATACAACGTTGGAGGTGCTCCCATGGATGAGGAAAAGCGGGAACAACAAGAAGAAGTCCGGCAAGACGAGTGGTTCGATGTCATGCGGGAGTGGTTCGAAGAAGAGTAGTGCGTCTGCAGATAAGAGCGAGGCACATGGCCCCGCTCTTTTTTTGTTCAACCAAGGCATTCTCGGTCATGCACCCGCAAAGCTTGCTGCCAATTGAGTATTACACTTTGCCTCGGGGCTCTTCTCGTCGTTTGAGGGCCCCTTTTGAGTAAGCGTGAAACGTAACCTCGGAATTGTCGCGAGCGTTTAGTAGCCGAGGGGGAAGCGTTAATGGGGAAACGTCTTGCAGTGCTGGGATCGGTACTGCTATCGCTAATCGTGACGGGGTGTGGAGTGGCAAACCAAGCATCAACAGCACGACTTCCGACGACGGTACATACGCTGTCGCATTCTCAGTCAGTCGGGAGCGCGCCGCGGTCGCCGTCCGTGAGTGGGTTGACTTCATTGGCGTCCGGCGGACCCTGGCACATTGCGACCATGAGTTTTCAATCGGCGCAAGAAGGTGTGGTGGTGGCCTCTAATACCAAAGATGTAGCGATATTCCAAACTGAGGACAGTGGACAGCGCTGGATTCAAACAGGCACGTGGCCGATGGTTAATACGTCTGCCATTCCCACGCAGGTGGACGAATTGGGAACGCCCATCGCTGTGTCTTTCTATAATAAGCGCGACGGTATGGCGGAATGGTATCAAGAGGCCGCTGCCGGTCAGATGTGGGTGGACATCGGCTACACCACCAACGGTGGTCGTACCTTTACACTAACGGCGACGCACGTGAAGTTATGGGATGGTTCGAACTCTCTTGTCATGACAGGACCTAAGGCAGCATGGCTGGCGAATAGTGAAGATGCGGCACTGACCGATGACATCCTGGTCACCCATGATGGCGGTGCTAAATGGCAACGCTTGAGTCTCGTAATGCCCGTCAAAGCCTTAGGGGCTCTTGCGACAGCCATTCGCGTGAGAGGATCTCAAGCTGCCTCGGTCGTAACCGTATTGGCAGGGACAAAGCGTGATCAGGACCTTGCCGTCGATGAGTTCACGACTGATGCGGGTATCCATTGGAGGTCTTTAGATTTGCCGTCCACCGGATTAACGGGATCCCTTCTCGGCTCTCGAGAGTCTACGGCGGCTTATTGGTCATCTGAGACCCAATGGGTGTTGGCGAGTCTTCCGGATGGAAAGGTGGATCTTTTAACCTACAATGCCTCAAAAAAAGAGTGGTTGCGACAAACCGTTCCGACTCAACATCCGACCTTGATTGTCTTAGTAGGTCCTCAAACAGGTTATATGGCGGGTGAGCAGCATATCTGGGAGACCATCAATGGCGGAGAAAGTTGGACCGTATTAGCGTCTTTATGAAGATGCTTCATGGTTAGGGATTAAGGCGTAAGATAGCGTCGGCTTTTCTTCCTAACGGTTCTTCTTCCAATGCCTCAATGACCGGTAATCCACGCTTTAGAAGTTTCTGATGGACGCGAACCACAGACATTGATAGATGGCATCCATGGTTATAATGCAAAGCCCGGGATGCCATTTAACGTAATCTGCTTCAGTTCAGCAACGCGGGCCTTGGGGCCGCAATGAGAAAGGGGATGTCCCGTCACCTAGAGCCCGTCATGGGAAAACCCTAAAGTCATAATGTCATAGCTAAACGTACCGAAGGTGTACACTCAAACTACGCAACATACTATAGGTGTCAATCCACGGTACCAATACGGCGCCGCAAATGTCAGGAATCTTCACCTTGGCTCCAACGCTTGCCGGCTGTTCCATAGTAACTACCGTTCCCCCGATAACCTTAGCATAAGCAATAACCCAAGGATCGGCACAAGCAAGAAACTCCTGCCTCCACCTATCTTTAAAGCCTAATCATTACCCACATTTTTCGTGTGACTGATGCGCCAAAGTATTTGTACAGTATCAGCCCGTACGGTGTGAATCTCACTCGGACAATCTTTTTCG
>NZ_JBYCKN010000144.1:0-20387 GCF_057473405.1 Sulfobacillus sp. TH-112 | reverse complement strand
TGCCTCGCCTCGCGGGCGTGGACGAAAGCACTCCATGAGCGACCACGTAAAAGAAGGCCCCAAAGTGAGTCAATGATCTGTTAGGTTAGCGCGTATGCGATGTGCCCCCGTGTCCGCTATACACCTCATTCGCAAGGCGGAACCACAAGATGCCGAATCCATCGCTCGCGTGCATGTAGCGAGTTGGCGTACGACCTATAGTGGGATTATTGATAACGCCTGGCTCGATGACATGGAACGCCAACTGGACAATCGAATTGCATCGCTTGTGCGCCAATTGCAAAGGGACGATATTCAAACTTTGGTGACGACGTCCCCCAAAGGACATATCACAGGATTTATCCACATCGGAGCCATTCGTACGTATGACCCACAGTTTGACGGTGAACTTTATGCCCTCTATCTCATGAAAGGCTGGCAAGGAATGGGTGCCGGGCGAGAACTCGTCCGGGCCGGTGCCCGATGGCTCATGCAACAGGGCTATCGCACCATGAAGGTGTGGGTGTTACGCGACAATCCTTCGCGATTATTCTATCAGCACCTTGGTGGCCAACATGTGGCTAGTCAAAACATTACCATCGGTGGGCACGTGTTGGAGGAGGAATCCTACGGTTGGGATCGATGGGACCGTCTTCTCTGAGAGCCCTAATCGTTTTCCGCGCAAACCATTTTTCTTAGAAGTCTTCCTCAACAGTCTTGTCATCGGAAGATCGTGATAGTGTGATTGAAAACGGGGGCGACAGAGCATATCGGCTCCTTCGTCCCCGCCTCACATCGACTTTATCTAGTTAGACGTTTAAAAATTGATCCATGTGCCCGCGCACACGCTGCGCAAAGGCTCGGTGAATGGCCTGAAATTCGAGAGCTTGGGAAATATGCCGCGCGATGTCCGGCATAGGATGTGCCCCAAACCACTCTACTGTGCTTTCCGCCAGATCCTCTTCGACGATAGTCGAGAGGGGCTCGACTATCGCTGGCAACATGAACTGCGGATACTTCTTCGTCACTTCGTCCCAATGACTGACTAAGTAATTCCAGGTGGCATGCCGTGCATAGCGATTACCGAGTGCTCGCCCCAACACCATCGTCCCGTCTTGTATCTTTACTTCAGTCGAATCATAGATGGATAAGGTGCGCTCCACTAAATCCGGTGACGTAAAGTCGGCCAAGGCGCGCAAATAGCGTTTTTCATCCTGAGGGGTCTTGGCCTTCCTATATTGATCATAGATGACGTGCCACTCCTCGGATTGTCCCGAATGGCTCACCACATCTACAATCGCCGTCAATAGTTCGGGGTGTATGCGGGTACTGCCGACGATATGCGCCTCGAATCGCTCACGAGCTTCTTGTTGGATTAGAGGGTCATTGCCAATCGTTCCTGCAATGCGTATCACCAGTGATCGCAATCGCCCTCGACTGACAGCTTCTCCCGCTTGCGGGGTCCAGCCCAACTGCTGAACCAACGGATGGGTAATTTGACGAACGAAGGACTGCAACGTGCGTCGCTCATCCTCATCCGCAATAATGTCCAGCAGGTTCAGTTGGTGGTATAGAGCGCTCCACACATTCGGATCATCTTCACGAGGAAAGGTGCCCCAGAGATGCACCGCATGACTCAACGGCACCACATCGGCCAGCACCATGGCCCATACATCGTCCACAAGCCCTAACCGTTCCAGCGGTGTGAGGTCCTCTCGGATAGCCATTAATCGGTTCCACAACACCTCATCATAGGCTACACGATAAAATCCCCATGCCCCCCGATTCACCATAATCCACTTCATGTCGCTCGGTACCGTTAAGGTGAGGTCGTCCTCTCCCAAAATCACATGTCGTGTCTCCTGAGTACCATCCGACAGACCAATGCCGATGATGACCGGGATCTGCCACACATGGTCGCCTGAGGAAGTATACTGGAATTGGCGCTGCGACAACTTGATCTGTCCCTCTGCCAGAAGCTCCACCCGTACTAAAGGATAGCCCGCCTGAAGTACCCACGAATCCATGACCGATCGAACCGGCTCTCCTGAAGCGGACTCCAACGCATCCCAGAGATCCGCGGTTTCCGTATTCCCATATTGATGGCGCGTTAAATACTCACGCACCCCTTTTCGGAAGGTGTCCTCGCCCAAATATTGTTCCATCATCCGGAGTACCGCTCCACCCTTTTGATAGGTTAAAGCATCAAACATTCCCCATGCCTCACTGGGTGGCCCCACAGGATATTCGATCGGCCGCGTGGCAATGAGACCATCAATCGATAGGGCATAGGCACGACTCGGACCAAAAATGGTCCAAATATCCCATTCAGGATGGAGCGCCTCGGTCGCGATGGTTTGCATAAACGTCGCGAATGCCTCATTTAACCATATGCCGTTCCACCACCGCATCGTCACCAAATCCCCAAACCACATATGCGCGGTTTCATGCGCAATGGTAGTGACAATTCCCATACGCTCCATGGGAGCGGAGCCGTCGCGGTCGATTAAGAGCGCCTCTTCCCGATAGGTCACACACCCCAAATTCTCCATGGCGCCTGCAGCAAATTCCGGGATAGCCACATGGTCAATCTTGCTGGCCGGATAGGGGATACCGAAATATTTCTCAAAAAACGCCAACGTATCGTGGGCCGCTTCTTCGGCGACACTGGTGAGATGCATCATCTCGGGTCGAGCGGCAATACGAATCGGAACCTGGCCAAACATAAGCGGCTCGGTGAGTTGGAATGGGGCCACTACCAGAGCGACCAAGTAGGTAGACATGGGAATCGTTTCCGCAAATTCCACACGCACCTTATTTTCACCCAGATCTTGTCTTCCTATTTCTCGTTCGTTAGAAAGTGCCACCAGGTCAGAATCCACAATCAGGTTCACTTGAAACCGTGCTTTAAATTCTGGTTCATCCCAACCCGGAAAGACCCTCCGGGCATCGGTCGCTTCGCACTGCGTTGACGCCACCTGCAAGGTTGACCCGTCGGCATTGGTCACCGTCGTGCGATAGAACCCTCTAAGATCTTCAGCTAGTATTCCCTGGTAGCTGATATCGAGCACATAGTGTCCGACCCCAATCTCATCGGCAAAAGTGAACACCACCTGTTCATCCTCTTCTCGATAACTCACCTGGGCGGGCAATTTTTCTCCTAAAGAGTGGTTCAAATGCGCCTCGTTCACGCTGATGTTCACGGCATTCAATAGCATTTCGCGAGTCGGCTCCAGAACCTCTATCTCTACGGATACCATCCCCGCAAACGTTGCCGCCGCTATATCTGGCGTAACCTCCAATGCATACCGTTGCGGCATCACATTGCGTGGTAGCCGGTATGAAGGACGTTCCTCCATCACTTATCGCCCCGTTTCCTATGTAGTACTTCCTTTATCTTATCCATCACATGACCACAGTGTCTCTCTCATGGCCTCACGCTTGATGTTACCATGCGTCCCGTCCTACTGCCTTCAATACGGTGGTTGATCGTAAAACGCTTCCCATAACTGTCTTAAATCCCCTTCCGGGTCTCGTTCCAGGTGAGACACGCTATCGAAAATCATCGTGGCGCGGTTCTCGAGATCATAGTGAGGCCATCGTGGAATAGCGGACGTTTGAGGATCCCCCTCGCGAGCAAAAGCTATCCATGCTTGGTGTACCGTGTCTGCGACCATCGAACGATCCGGCGAATCCCCCGTAATCTCTTTCACCCCTGGAGCATCGATGGTGTGAAACACAAAAGGAATCTCAATAGCATGGCAGGCCCTGAGCACACCGCCATAGGCGGTACTCTTCCAATCAAATCGGTACATCCATACTGGAGCCTTTTGTGACTGCAGCGCCGCCAGCCGCAAGCTGGGATACCGAAAGGTATGCATCGTCGCATATTGGACTAACGCCTCAAAAAGAGAGGGAAATCGCCCCTCATCCAGATACACATGGCGCATCGCAGACGGTATCACGTCCCACTGCCGTTCAAACGCCGCCAGGGCTTGATCGGTATTGACACTTTTCCACTCGGCGTTCATGGCTCCCCACAACATCGCTTCGTCGTGGTTCGTGCCAATGAGCAATGGCACGTGACGCGCCCATCCCTCTCGCATCGCATCCCAAAACGGCCGAGGAAAAATGGTGCCATCTAATACCGGTAACCACGGCATGCGCGTCTGCG
Source organism: Sulfobacillus sp. TH-112 (assembly GCF_057473405.1). Classification (NCBI taxonomy): domain Bacteria; kingdom Bacillati; phylum Bacillota; class Clostridia; order Eubacteriales; family Clostridiales Family XVII. Incertae Sedis; genus Sulfobacillus; species Sulfobacillus sp. TH-112. The sequence continues at coordinate 16,234 of NZ_JBYCKN010000144.1, read as the reverse complement.
GAAGAGACCGTGCGGCTTCGATCCAGTCGCGTGCAGACACCTCTTGCAGCTTCTTTAATTCATGGTCCCTAATTCCGAGCGCATCCAACACCTGTTGCGCATTTTGGGATGCCGCTTCCGGCGCTAAAAACTCTGGTGGAACGCCACTTTCGCAAATGGCTTGTTGAAAGAGACCTTCTGCGGCGGGCATCGCCATGAGTGCCCCTACACTCCAACTGCCCGCCGATTCTCCCGCAATGGTCACCCGGTGCGGGTCGCCGCCGAAATTGGCGATATTATCCCTTACCCACTGAAGAGCGAGCAGTTGATCTAACAATGCCGCGTTTCCAGACGAGGCAAACTCCTCTCCAAATTGCTCCCGTAAATAGAGAAAGCCGAACGGACCTAAACGGTAGTTCATCGTTACCACCACCATCGAACCGCGTTGAGCAAACGAGCTTGCATCATACCAAGGAGTGCTTCCGCTGCCAAATACGTAGCCGCCACCATGAATCCACACCAACACCGGAGCAAGCGCTTCATCCATGTCGACAGGAGACCATACGTTGAGAGAGAGACAGTCCTCGCTTTGAGAGGCTCCGCTGGTTCCGCTAAGTAGCCCAGGAGCGTCCGATTGGATGGCAATCGGGCCAAAGCTGACCGCCTCGCGCACCTCACTCCAGGACTCAGGAGCGCGCGGGGCGCAAAATCGATCTCCCCCTATCGGAGCCCGACCATAGGGAATCCCTCTCCACACCCGCACTCCGTTGTCTCTCAACCCGCGGACCCATCCATAGCTGGTCTGCACCAGTTCTGACATCACGTTCCCTCCCTTACGTCATCGTAGCGAATCCAGCGATGACTTGCCATGCCGTATGGGATCTAGCGTGCGCTCATTCGACCGGTGCCCTGGCATAGGCATAAGCGGCCTCCACAAGTGTGGATACGCCATATCCCGTGGCTCCCGCTCCGATTCCACCGTCGGCATCAAAAGACAGCCCCGCGATATCTAAATGTGCCCACGGCACCGACCCGGCAAAATGCCCTATAAAGAGACCCGCCGTCACCGTCCCCGCTGGTCGACCACCACTATTTTTAATATCAGCAGCACTCGTCTTATTCAGATCCTGGTAATCTTCATCATGCGGTAATTCCCAGGTCGGTTCTGCCCCAGCATCGGCCGCTTGAACCACGAGTCGCCCCAACACGTCATGATTGGTGATAAGTCCGCTACGAATGCCGCCTAAGGCAACCACATTAGCTCCCGTGAGGGTCGCCATATCAATAATGGCGGACACTCCTTGTCGCCGTGCCCAGGTCACGCCGTCGGCTAACACTAAACGCCCCTCGGCATCAGTCGAAATCACTTCGACCTGGGTGCCATCCATCATCGTAAGGACATCTCCCGGACGATACGCCCCCCCTCCGGGTAAGTTCTCGGCTAAGGGCATGACAGCCAGAATGTTGACCTCGGCGTGCATTTCAGCTAAAACGCGTAGCGCACCGGCCACCGCGGCTGCCCCGCCCATGTCTCCTTTCATGCGTCCCATGCCATCACCGGGTTTCAACGAAATTCCCCCACTATCAAAAGTGATGCCCTTGCCGATCAATGCGAGAAAAGGCGCCCCGGGCTGCCCTTCATAGCGACCTACCAATAGCACCGGGGGGCGATGACTACCCTCGCCAACCGCTAAGATGCCTCCGGCTCCCATGTCACGAAGCGACTTTTGATCAAAGAGCGACCACTCGATGGTAGAGGGGCTACCCGACTTGATGAGACTGGCCAGACGCTCTGGCGGCTTCAGATTGGACGGAATATTAATCAAATCACGCACCCAAGACTGGTATTTTATCAATACCAACTGGTCTATGTAGCTCTTTGGCTCTTCAGTCACCACCGCAACCCGAGCACCCACGGTGTCTTCGTCCGGCTTCCGATACTGATAGAGCCCCTGACCAATCCCAAACAACGCCGGGCGACGATCGCTATCCGAGAGATGATCGACTGCCACCGCAATCTCACCGGGATGGAATTGGCGAGCTAACTTCGCCGCTTCTTTGAACGCCTTCTGCACTTTCCTTCGTGTCGTACCCTCTGGCACAACCACAATCGGCGGCTGCCCCTCGCTAAGAAACACCATGGGACTTTCTCCGAGTCGAGAAAGCGGGATTTGAGACACCGATGCGAAGTCGGCCGCACCGGCAATAATCACCTCTGCGGATTTTGGCACCTCATGAGTTACTCTCCAGTCACTCTGAAACATAATGCACACCTCCCTTTCACTGCTTGCTAAATCCATTCCCCATCGACCAGAATTTCTCCTGCGCATTAAGAATCCCCGATCGCATTTTGGATAATTTTTCTAGCGCGATAAAACAGCACCGTTCGACGCCATCGAGGATTGGACCTTCCCCTGAAAGCCGGTTCACCACGATCAATCACAAAGAAAGCTCGTGATCCCTCTGCTATCCTCACGGGATGCGTTGGGGGAACGCCTCTTTCCACCGGTACCGTTTAGATAGCACGTTCTTCCGTTAATACTGTACCTTTCGGTCGATGAGGACGCAGCAGAGGAAGTGCCAACAGCAGGGCGACCAGATAGAACCCGACGAACACCCAAAATCCTGCATCGGTCGCATGGATAAGGTCCCCTTTCATCAGCGGATTGAGGAGATTGGACGTGCCCAAAAAGACTTGAGAAGCGATCCGTGGCGGGAGACTCGCTTCCGCGACGACCAATGCCAAGGTCAGCGAAAGCGCCATTCCCACATTGCGAAAGGTGTAAAACATGCCTGATGCTGCCCCGGTGCGTTCGGCCGGAGCGGTGGACATCACCGCCTTCGTTAAGGCCGGCCAGGCCAGCCCATTGGCCATCGACATGAGCGCTAACGGTAAGATGACCGCCATCGCACTAAAGGTATTACCCAAATGGCCCAACCAGAACCCGCCGACAGCTAAAAAGAAGACACCCAATACGACCGAGCGTGATGGGCCATAGCGGTCGGCAATAATGCCACCCAAAGGGCCCATGATTAGTTGCGGTGCGGACAACGGAACCAGCATGAGTCCGGCATCAATTGGACTGAGATGAACGGCACCTTGGAGATAAATCGTCAAGAGAAATGTGGTCGCAAAGTAACCAATGGAATAACTGACCGTCACTCCAAGTCCAGCGCGATAATGTCCATGGCGCATTAAACCCAGATCAAACATGGGCTGTTTGGAGCGATTTTCCACCACAACAAACGCAATGATAAGGCCAATACTTATAGCCAACACCAGAATCGTGCGCGCGGAGGTCCAGCCCCAACCTTGACCCAGAGACAGTCCGAGCAAGAGGCCCACTAATCCCAGACCAAAGGTCGCCATTCCGCCGACATCGGTTTTCGCGTCACTGGGTGTCACCATATCGGTCAAAATAAACCATGCTCCCACGATACCGATGAGGGCAAAGGGAATCGTCACGAAGAAGATCCACCGCCAGCCCAAAGTGCTCACGAGAATGCCACCCACTACCGGCCCAACAATCGACCCCATAACCCAGGCCGTCGAATTAATGCCCAAAGCACGCCCTAATTCTTTGGGTTCAAAAGCCCTCACAATAATCGGCGTGGCCGTCGCCAACGACAATGCCGCACCGCTCCCTTGAACGAATCGTCCGATCAAGAGCCACGTCCCCGTAGGAGCAATGCCGCAGCCAAAGGTTGCAATAGTAAAAATGAAGAGGCCCGCCATGAAAATATTCTTGCGCCCCACCATGTCGCTCCACCGTCCGGCAGGCAATAGAAAAACCGTACTGGTAATGATATATGCTGTTAAAGTCCACAGTCCTGTGGTCACCGTAATATGCAGTCCCGCGACTAATCGCGGTAATCCGACCACGACAATGGTGCCATCTAAATTGGTGACAAAAGCGACCAGGGTCACTACCGCCAGAATCCACCATTTACGCTTCGATGTTGTCATCAATTGGTCATCACCTATACTTTTAGTTGGTTGCTATTATAAAGTTTACTTCTGTGTAACGCGCGTTGTGATGTCAAATATTTAATAGATACCATGAACGTACGAAATTGGGAATATACGGGACCACGATATGATGATCTTTTTATCAGCACTCCGAGGGCCCTTTCGCCGTACCGACCACCGTTCCCTCGTTCATTGTCATCCTACAGGTTCTCCTCGGAACAACAGGGGTGGCGCCCGAGGCCCACACCCTATCCCAATTGGCACTCTAAGAATGTCACTAATCACTGATCACTGAAAGCCACAGATGGCACAAAAGGAGCCCCGGAACGAACAGCATGACGTGAGATCGAGCCCAGGTACGCCAGCATGGGACGACGGTACTCGACAGTGCGCTGAGAGTAATGTGCAAACGGAATGAGGAATCAACGACCTTATGACCTCTGAATCATAAAACATTGTGACTCCACCTGCCCTGCCCAGAAGTGACCTTCGGCGGATGGTTGACGGGATCTTGGGGGTATTCGCGCATAAGTGCTCCCTTCGATGGCTTCGGAGCGAAGAAATCGTTTACACTAGCAACGAATATGCTAGGAGGTATGACATGAGACGCTGGATTCAGCAAAACACCTTTCCCACCCGCGTGTCTATCGGGCCCGTGTTGTGGGCATTAGCACTGCTAGTCATTATGGCCCGACTCGACCATCCACTCACTTCTCTCTCCATTTATTTAGTTCCCCCTTTTGGGGCTACCCTCAGCATCCTCATCTATCTTTGTCAGCAAACCGTGGCGCAACCCCTTCCGGTGGTCTTCGGCAGTACTCTCGGCGCTCTTATCGGCACATTGGTCTCGCTATTTACCCATGGACCCATGGCTGCTGCTATCGTCGCGGCCGTTATGCTATGGCTTCTTCCGCGCATCGGTCTCTACCATCCTCCAGCCATCGCCCTCTCCATGTATCCCTTACTTCTTAAACCCGGACCTTGGTTTCCCTTTGTCGTAGTCCTACCATTTACAATCGTCGCGGTGGGAAGTCACATTCTTCTCTCGCGCTATATCCCCACCTGGCCCCGCTACCCGCGTCAATCCTCACCGTCTTTCCCATCCCGACCAGAACAGGAGTCCACTCCATGACAACCTTCCGAGACAGAGCTGTCGATTACGATAGCACCGATCCATTAGGGTCGCTCCCTGACCGATATCATCATCCCCAAGACCTTCTCTATTTTGATGGAAACTCACTGGGCTTAATGAGTGATCGCGCCCGATCATATGTCGAAGAGGCGTTAGATGCATGGGGTTCCCACGGCGTGATGGGGTGGAACCAAGGATCACGACCCTGGTTTACATGGGCGGAAGATATTTCAAACCAGCTCGGAACCCTTATGGGTGCAGAGGAAGGAGAGATCACGTTAGGGGCGTCCACGACGGTGATGTTGCACCAGCTACTAGCCACGTTTTATCGACCGCAAGACCTCGGTCAAAAAATCTTAATTGATGAATTGGCCTTTCCCACGGATCGTTACGCCGTCGATAGCTTTCTCGCCAGTCGTGGGCTCTTAGCGAAAACCCATCGCCTAACAATTGCCACGGATGTGTCACGCCACCTAAGCATTGACGCCATCCTCGCACAGGCCGACCAGGGCGTGCGATTAGCGGTGCTACCCTCGGTCGTGTTCACGACTGGTCAACAACTCCCCATGGCCGAAATCACCACCAAGTTACGATCTAAGGGCATCCTCGTGATTTGGGATTTATCCCATTCCGCAGGACTCATCCCGCATCAATTGCACAGGGATGCCATTGATGCCGCCGTATTTTGCACCTATAAATATCTGAATGGTGGTCCGGGCGCGCCTGGGGGCGCCTTTGTGCACCGTTCCCATCTGCCCATCAGTCCCGGAATGGGAGGTTGGTGGGGGTCGGCCAATGACCAACAATTTCACATGCCCGAAGAGTTTTTCGGTGCCTCAACCGCTCATGCCCTCCAGCTCGGCACCCCTAGTATTTTATCCCTGGCGGCCTTAGCGGGAAGTGTCAGCCTATTAGCCGAGGTTGGGATTACCGCCCTTTATGATCGATCAACGCGTTTAGTAGAATTTCTTCACGAACTCTTCTGCGAGCGTTTAGAACCGTTAGGGATATCCTGTGTGACTCCGCTATCCGCTCCCAACAGAGGAGGACACCTAGCGCTGGTTCATCCCTATGCCCGCGAAATCAGTTTGGCGCTACGTCAAAACGGCGTCATCCCCGACTTTCGCTACCCCGATATCATCCGATTAGCCCCGGTTCCCACCACCACTCGCTTTAGCGATTGTGTGGATGCGGTCGAACGATTACGGACTATCGTGGAGACGAAGGCTTTTCTTCAGCATCTCGATACCCCGAGCGATGTCGTCTAGTCCATTAAATATGACAGTCCCTCTGAGTGACGAAGGCTCACTGCAGATGACGATCACTTAGAGAATCCGGATCGTCGAAACATCGCACCATTATGCCACGTCTTTAACCCGCCCTATACGTCATTAACGATTCGGACTAATGCACTTTTCGCTCTCGTACTAGCCAAACACCGACACCGGTAGGCGCTTCAAGCCGTGAACGATAAATCCACCCACCGGCTCGTATTGCTCTGGCGGAATTTGGGATTCAAATCCAGAAATCCGTCTACTCAATAATCCCGTAAGCGCTATACGAGTCTCAAGACGGGCTAATGGGGCTCCCAGGCAATAGTGAATGCCATGACCAAAGGCGATGTTCTGGTTGGGAGAGCGCCAGAGATCAAAAGTGTCCGCATGAGGAAATTTGCGCGGATCGCGATTCGCCGACCCAATCCATGCCACCACGGTAGCGTCGGGCTCGATTCGCGTACCATCAGGAAATTGCACCTCGCCCACCGTATGACGAAACATCGCCTGCACCGGCGATCGAAATCGCAATACCTCTTCAATGGCTTGCGGCAACAACTCTGGACTCTTCACCAGTTGCCCCCAGACGTCAGGGTAGTCGATCATCGTCCAAATGGTGTTGGTCAACAGATTAGTGGTCGTTTCGTTCCCCGCCACCAAGAGTAAATCGCAGAAGGATACAATTTCGGCATCCGTCAATTGCTCCCCATTCACTTCGGCCTCAATGAGGGCGGAAATGAGATCGTCTCCTAGGTGGAGGCGACGCTCTCTGACGATAGCCAGAAAGTATGCATTCATGGATTCAATTCCTTCATGTCCCATGGCATGATTATCGGTTCCAGACACCACTAAATCTGACCACCGTTTAAAATCCGCACGATCCTCGGCCGCAATACCCAGCATCTCAGCAATGACAATCACGGGCAGCGGATACGCCAAGTCTTCGACAATATCCAGCGAGCCCTGGGGAATAACGGCATCTAAAAGGTCCTCCACAATGCCTTCAATCCGCGCCGACAGTTGCTCTACCGCACGAGGCGTAAAAGCTCGAGATATAATATCGCGCATCTTACGATGATCCGGAGGATTCATACCAATAATGCTTGCACCCGGACCCATATGCAAGCGATTCGGCTCACCACTTCCCGAACGAAATTGACGATAATCTGAGAGCGCCGTCTCAACATCGTCGTAACGATAGATAGACCACACTCCCGTCCTGGGATCGCGAACGACGGGATGATGATCCCGCATCTCCTCGTAGACAGGAAAGGGATTAAGCCGATTTAGCGAACTATCCATGCCACCACTCCTTCTCATCTCATTAAGGTCCATCTTACCTCGTCCCCTAGTAACCGCCTAATGGCAGCAACTTCACGACTTCCGCATGCCGCTTCCACATTTCGTCATACCCGCGCTGCATGATGTCGTCCACCCGACTCCACACGCGATGTCCCCCATCCATTTCAATCCGCACATCCATGCGAGGAATCGTGACTTGCCTCATTCGGATGATCGATAACTCACGGATCATGGCGGTTACGGCGCCAGTAGCAATATGTCCGGCGTGCCACACCCGCGGCAGCGCATAAACCCTCTGTTCATCCACCCAGACCCCAATGATATGATCGGCGCCAAGCCATGCTGCCACATCCACCGGGTAGTCATCGGTCACCCCACCATCAACCAAGACACCGTGGGCATATACCACCGGATCCACTAACCCCGGAAACGCCATTGAGGCCCTCACCGCCTGCTGTAGAGGAAGAATTGTCGCTCCCCAGTCTAAGTCACAGCGCTTAGACAAGGGCGTGGCTGCAGGCTCTCCAGGCCCAAAGACGATCGGGTGGCGCTGAGTCAGGGAAGTCGCTACCACCCATACAGGCGCCGTCAAGTCTTCCCATTGTCGTGCACTCCATAGCGGCTGAACGCAGGCGAATACCGACTCCAAACTGCCCACCGCTGTCGGCCAGCGCCCTCTGACGAGGGCACGACCCCACGGCTTCAGCACGCCGCTAAGCCCCCCGGACCGTAAGCGCAACGCGATCTCCTGAAGGCCACACGGGGAGTGCCCTAAGGCTAATAGGGTGGCGACCATTGCGCCGGCAGAGGTCCCCACATACCCGTCAATCGTCACATTCATTTCCTGAAGAGCCTTCGCCACACCGAGTCCCGCTAAAGCCCATAGGCCGCCACCGCTTAAGACGAGTACCGTCATTGCCACCACCTCAACCTATATCTACGCACTAGATTGAGAGGCCATGAACCGGAGTAATAATCGCCAATGGCAGCTTAACTAATGGTTATCACTAGTGACGCTCTTCAGCCACTCGGGAAGCTTGTCTCTCAGCTTCGAGTTGGGCCATAGCGTTTTCACCCCGTATTTCCGGAACTCCAAGAACTTTTCTCCCTCCACGTGGGGACCAAAGCCGGCGACCGGATAGACTCCCACCACTTGCGCTATGAATTCATCGGAACTGATGCGCATGTCCATTAATACCGCGTCAATCGGAAGACTCCCGAGGACACTCAACGCCTCGTCGCTACTACTCGCGATGTGAACCTCTACGCCCATCGCGCGAGCGATCTCGACAATGGGTAGCGTAAACATCACGTTATCTTCGACCAGTAAGAGCAGCTTTCATCCCCCCTTCACAGCGATTCCCACTTTCGGACAATCGCTTTCCAACGGACAGGCATGACAGAGTGGCAAGCGGGCATTGCAGACCCTGCGACCGTGGAGAATCAACCAATGATGGGCCCGCGACCAGGTCTTCTTAGGCAATAACTTCATTAAATCTCTCTCGGTGCCGTCGGCATCTTTGGCGGAGGACCATCCTAGTCGGTGAGACACGCGAAATACATGGGTGTCCACGGCGATCGCATCTTGTCCAAAAGCGTTGGAGACCACCACATTAGCCGTCTTTCGGCCCACCCCTGGTAACGTCATCAACTGCTCCCGCTCGGAAGGCACCTGTCCATTTTCGGTATCGACCAATATTTGTGCCGTCCGCAACAAGTTCTTGGCTTTCGTGTGAAAGAGCCCACAATCGAAAATCAGCGCCTCGATCTCCTCAACCTTCGCTTGAGCCATGGTGTGCGCATCGGGATAGCGGGCAAAGAGCCTGGGCGTAATGACATTGACACGCCGATCAGTACATTGTGCCGACAGCATCGTGGCCACCAACAATTGAAATGGTGTTTCAAAATCAAGTTCCGTGGTCGCATTGGGATACTGCTGTTCTAACACACCTAAGATACGGCTGACTTTCCTAGCGGTCATAGCTGAACATGGTGCACTTCGCGAATAATATGGTCCACATGACCGGGCACTTTGACCTTGCGATACGCCCGAATCACCCGCCCGTCCGCATCAATCACAAAAGTGCTTCGCTCAATTCCCCACGACACTTTGCCATACATATTTTTTTGCTTATATACCCCGTAAAGCTTGGCCACGGCGGCATCCTCGTCGGCTAATAAAGGAAACGGCAACTGATGTTTGGCGCGAAACTTCTGATGACTGGCAAGCGAGTCCGTACTCACCCCAAGCACCACCGCCCCCCCGGCGTTGAGATCGGCATACACATCACGGAAATCGCACGCTTCCGTTGTACAGCCCGGTGTATTGTCGCGGGGATAAAAATATAATACGACCACTCGTCCACGCAATTCCTTGAGGTGGATGGGCCCATCGGTACCTGGTAAGGTAAAATCTGGGGCTTCGTGCCCTAATAAGTTGTCGTTCTCCATATCCGTTCCCCTTCCTCTAAGCGGGTATCTTTCGCACTCAGAACTAGGATAGCGCCTTCACAAAAATGTCTCGACTAACGCGTGATAAAATCTCGGCGCCGTCGGCACGATTCACCACCACTTCTTCCAGCCGAACACCAAATTGACCCGGTAAGTATATCCCCGGTTCAATCGAAAAGGCGGCATTTAACGGCAGAGGCAGCCGATTCGTTTCCATGACTGAAGGAGGCTCATGCACCGAGAGTCCAATGCCATGACCCACCCTGTGAACAAACTGCGGTCCATAACCGGCATCCGCAATGACCGTTCGGGCCGCTCGATCAACCTCTTCTGCTGCCACACCGGGCTTAGCCGTCCGATGGGCGTGTTCTACAGCCTCTTCGACGATGGCATGTACGCGCCGAAATTCTGACGTGGGCTCGCCCAAGTACGCAACGCGCGTCATATCGGAGGCGTAGCCCTCATAAAAGCAGCCGATGTCGAGCAATACTGGCCCAGGTGCCAATGGCGTAGTCGTCGGGCTATGATGCGGAAGCGCACTATGTTCCCCCGCTGCCACAATGATAAACGCTTCCCGATCCGCCCCATTGGCAATAAAAGCGCGACGAATCACATCAGCCAGTTCAAGCTCCGTCATCCCCACTTGGAGCGCATCGAAGGCCGCTAGCATGGCCGCATCATTAATTTGCTGGCTGTTCGTCAACAGTTCCACTTCGCGTTGATCTTTTTGCATGCGCAGTGGCGCCATAATATCTGAGGCTAATGCCAACGGCTTTTGACTTACCTCGGCTAACATGCGCGCATGCGCATAACGAGCATCGTCAGATACCAACAACTTCTTCGGCTGGAGGGCTAAAAGGGCCTCCTCCAGCGTCTGATCTGGACCCGCATCGTCCGTAAAACGTGCCACAGGAAATTCTTTACCTAGATGAGCCACGGCCTCCTCGGCATTCACGGACGCGATCACTAATCTTACCTGGTGCTCTCCCACCAGAAGAAAAGTCAGACGCTCATCCCCCAGAGGAGTCCATCCCACCACATAGCGAAAATCCTCTCCGGGCGCTAACGCCAGCACTGACCCGGTCCCGGCAATCATCTCTTGAACTTTTGAAAGACGCATCCGCTTGCTCCTTTATCTTCAAATATGGTTCAACGTTCTGTGCTCTTCCCTATGTACCCAACAACTCCCACCGTCATACAGTTGTCACAATTCCTCGAATCCGCTATGCTGACCACATTCAGGAGGTCTCATCCATGAACCGTCGTTGGCAATTTCTCATATACGGCATCATTGTTATTGTCGCCCTCATCATCGGATTTCGTCGTGTCGATAAGTCCACCAGTCCCAGTTCTACTCCTCAGGTGGTTCACTGGAAAACCAAGGACCCGCTTCTTAATCCCACAAACCACCCCTTAGTGTTAGGAAAATCTTTTAGCGCACATACCCAAAACCTGACGCTACCCAAAGGCCAGCTATCCGCGGCAGAATGGTATCTTCCCATCACTAAGACATCGGCAGTCTCCTTTATATTACATGATAGTCAGGCCCGATGGGTGGATGGTACCGCGACATATACGTTAACTGATGTACCGACCGACCCGGTCGATGAGCTCTCCTATAGTGCCAACGGTCAATACATTGGCTGGGTTACCGGACAGGGCGCGGTCAAGGTATTAAATGGTCTCTCCCATCACCTGGCCAGCTATTCGCACTCCTCGGCGATCGCGTTCACAAGCCAAAATATCGCCCTCACCTGGAATTCTATGACTCATCACATTGAAGAAAACGGCCACCCTCTCTCCTTATCAATTGCTGGGGTGCCCGCTCAAGCACATCCCCTACTGCAACACGGCTCGCTCATCGCGACCGACCAAGACGGCTCACTGCTCTCGGTAGCCGTTCCTTCGGGACAGACACGCCTGGTCGCGACCGTCAATCCCCAGCGATGGCCATTACTGCTCACGGCTCGGACGCTCGGTAGCGGGATTGTACTGCTCTTAGAGAGGACCGGACCCATTCCGAAATATCTTCTCGTCATTCATCAAGCCCATTACACCGGTTGGTACCGATTCGTGGCGTATAATCCTCCTGAACTTGGGGTGTTTCAACATCATCTCGTTATCGAGAATCTCCTCCCCAACGGAGCGATGGCCATCATTATGCAACACACCATTCACCCCCTCAACGTCAGCGCAGGAATTTTTAGCGCTGGACCATTCGGCATTATCTGGCAAGGGAATAGTGGCTTCGTGAAACTCACCGGAGTCACACCGTAACACGGCACGAATTCACCCCCTTGGACCCTCCATACGGTGATTGCCACTCGATGCGGGCTCCTCGATCCAGCGGCGACAGGAGGTCATTCCGGTCACATGGGATCGCCAGGCCGTCACGGATGCCGGACGCACTCATCTCGCGGTGTGATATTGTTCACCATTTGACGTAAGGTACCAGAAGAGACCTGTGAGAATTCTCAAGAGGAGATGGTGTTGCCATGCCGCATGACTGGCATGATCCCGCAGCGGCGGCGTAGGAATGGATGGGCAAGACGATGTGATCAATCCCACGCGCGCAGAACAATTGGATATCCTGATTTCTATGCTTAACGATTTCACGACTCCTAGCGATTGCATTCTGGACTTGGGTTATGGGTCCGGAAAAGTCGAAGAGCTGCTACTTGAGCATATACCGGGCGGGCGTCCACGTCGTCGGCATCGACAATTCGGCCGCGATGGCCGCCTTGGCTGTGGAACGTTTGCAGCGATATGGGGACCGCTTTACCGCGATTCACGAAGATTTGGGGCGCATCCACTCCCTGTTGCGGCCGGGAGGTGGGTTCCTGCTGTTGGATAGACTGAAAGGGAAAACGCCGTCGTATTCCCGCTTTTACGGTCTGTGTGGCAGCGGTTGGATCGGCGGCACGGGTCCGGCACCGCTCTGCAAGAAGGCGACACCTTTGGGCAGCACCAGATGGCGCAGAAGGAAGAGGGGGATGTGCCGGTTACGTTGGAAACGCATCTCACATGGTTGCGCGAGTGCCGATTTGAGGTGGCGACGTTGCACGTGCACGGGAATCGAGGTCTCATTGCGGCTATAAAATAGTAGCGTCTCTCAAGTGAACAGGACGGCACGTCCTTACCGCACAAATGGGCGCATAACCACACGAAAAGAAACACCGGGGGTCCCGCGTGTGCTGAATAATTCACGACGCTCAACCTGACGCGTGCTACGCTTGTCGTCAGTGAAAAGTCTATGACCCGTTACGAATGGCCGATACCCAATTAAAATAGAGGGGAGCGGTGATCGTCAGAAAAGTCAACCAGCATGCGATCATTGAGCGTCGCCACGACTGACACCACTCGTATCACAGCGAACGTAAATAGCCAGCCCCCGGCGAGCAACATTTCCGGTTGCCAATTAAAAAGTGGTGGGGGAGCAAATCCTTGATGCCACAGGATAAGAACGGTGGCTCCAATTCCCGAGCTAAGGGCAGCCCATGCCTGCAACGTCACAATATATAGTCCCGCCCCAAGCCACCGTCGCAAGAGTACCCAGGGCAACCCTGCCACCGTGCCGCAGAGCAGGACTGCGCCGAACATGGAAATAAATACCGGATGAAACATGTTGGCTGTGACAAGATTCCAAGGCACACTAGCCACCAAAGCCAAAGCCAACCCGGTACCAAAACCCACCCCTATCATACGGGCTAAGTCCCGTGTGGGTACGCGACGCGATGCATCATGGATACGCCATCGAAGCAGTTGCAAGTGACTTGACACGTTGCGGTTACGCCGGGTTTGCACACCAGTCGCCACCATACCCCAAAGAGCCATAATACGTCCCAACGCCAATGCCGCAAATGACTCAGTTTTCAAGCTAAAAGCCACAATTCCTACCCCAAGAATCAATTGCGCCACAGAGAGCAACCAGAGCCATCCATGCTGATACTTGATCGGCGTAGCCAACCGCTCTGACAACTGGTTCGGATCTCCCAACCAATCCACAGCAGCCCGATACGCCTCCAACTCACTTAATCCCGCACGACGGGTCTCATCGAACCGGTCCAAAAGTTGAGCCCGGACATGTGCCTTAAGACGGCGCGCCTGATACTTATCGTTAACATTAGACACCGCAAGATTTAAATAGTCTTCCCACATTTCTCACACCTCCTCCCGAGACTTCTTCCCTATTTTGCCCATGTTCTGCTATCTCAAAGGAATGCATCAATGACCTCGACACAACTCCACTTAGTATAACGTTCAATCCGTACCAAGTGTTACCCATTTTTATCCGTAACAGGAGCCATTTCTAAACTATTTTTTCACTGTGGAAGGAAAAGCCATGACGATAAGCGAAAAGGGGCAATAGGAGGTTATTGAATGACTGAGCCACTAATTTGGTCTGTGGGCGGATATGCTCCGCCACATATTATTACGAATGACATGTTAAGTCAGCGCATGGATACCAATGACGAATGGATTCGAAGCCGCACGGGTATAAAAGAGCGCCGCACGGCCGGCGATGACGAAACCACCGCTAGCGTGTCCGTAAAGGCTGCGCGTGCGGCCATCGACGCTGCAAATCTTCCTGCCGAGGAAGTAGACTGGATTTTGGTTTGCACGGACACGCCTGAAATGTGGTCCCCAGCAACCGCCTGTTTCGTGCAATCTGACCTCGGAGCAACCAACGCCTCGGCGATTGATCTAACCGGGGGATGCGCGGGGTTTTTGCAGACGCTTCAGATTGCCGCTCCACTGGCAGCGGCCGGCCGCAAAGTGTTAGTCATTGGCACAGAGCTATTGACCCATGCCCTGGACTGGAATGACCGGGCTACGGCTGTGCTATTCGGCGATGGATCGAGCGCCTTTTTATTAGGACCGTCAGATGGTCAACATTCCGGGATCAGAATCGGACCGGGGTTGTCGCGCAGTGACGGGAGCCAAGCCGATATTCTCGGCAAACCCTATGGCGGCACCCGTAATGCACTGACCCCGGAATTAGTCGCCGAAGGTAAACACCACACCATCCGCATGGAAGGTCCCAAAGTGTTTAAACATGCGGTGACGATGATGAGTGAGATTGGACGGAAGTTAGTCAGTGAGGCGTCTTTAGAGCTCGATCAAATCAACTGGGTTGTCCCCCATCAGGCCAACCAACGTATTATCGATGCCGTTACTCATCAGGTCGGCGTAGCGAGTGAACGCGTATTTTCGCATGTGTCGCGCTACGCCAATACGGGTTCAGCATCTATCGGGCTCGCACTCTCCGATATGTTGCAGCAAAAACTCATTGCCCCCCGTCAGTGGCTACTCTCCGTGGCGTTCGGTGCGGGTTTTTCATGGGCCTCGCAATTATTTTACGTCGATTCGGTGCCTCCCTCACAATTTATCTCCGACGCGACCATCTAGCATTTTGCCGCACCATCTCGAGGACCTCCCCGATTGAACGGGAGGTCCCTCCGTTGCTCGACCAAAAATCGTCGAATCTGACGCGATGGCTCGACATGAAGTGCATGGGATCATGGCTATACTCGTAATGGTCATACTCTCGCTCAGGCGACCAGGAGGGATGATTGCATGGATACCCGAAATCCTTGGGAGATTCTTGGAATTCCTCCCACATCCGACATTTCACAATTGCGCGAGGCGTACTTAACACAGGTTCGCCAGCATCATCCCGACCAATATCGGGCTGATCTCCATCGCTATCAACAACAAGAAGAATATATGAAACGCATTAATGCGGCTTACCAGTGGGCGCTCAAGAACCCCCCCCACCACCAATGCCTCAGAAGAGCCCCGCTCTCAGACGGAAAAGACCGCCTCACCCACCATGTGCCCGATTCACCACTATGCCGCGATGCGACAATGTCGACAGTGCGCACAGCCCATCTGTTTAGCGTGTGAGGGAGTTCGCGAGTCCTTGTGTACCGCCCATTATCGAAAAAAGGCGCGCTGGCGAGCACGGACCCGCGTAGTGAAAGAATGGGGTCCTGTGCTGGTTCTAGTCGTGGGCATGCGCACCCTCGATCTTCCTGGCCTAGACATCCTTATCGCGATTCTGATCTATCTCGCGGTGCGAGGATTAAGTTTTCTCATTGCCCATCGCTGGCTCGGTTGTCTGGC
>NZ_JBYCKN010000143.1:0-6114 GCF_057473405.1 Sulfobacillus sp. TH-112 | reverse complement strand
CGGAAACGGCGGCGTGGCAGGCCGTGGAAGTCTTGCATCGCGCCTATGCCTACTGGCACTGGAGCCATCCCGACCGATTTCACTGTCAACCCTTCCCGGCTAGCGTGCTCGCACGTCGGAGTGGGGTTCACCGTGTCCTCAGTGTGTTGGCCTACGATTTGTAAGAGTGAGAGCCATCGTCTTCGCTAGAGGCCAGGTTGCAGGGCAACCTGGCCTCTAGGTTGTGCACAGTAACCTCTGCCTTTCGATCTTGAGCCGTGGCCCTGGGCCACCTATACCGTACCAATTCATTTGGCCGAGAAGGTCTCGATTTACATGACCGTTGCGAATGAGATCCCCTTGGAGCACTGGCCGAAGGGAGGGGCAGGGATTGCCTGGGCCTTGTTCGGCAAGTCCCAGCCTGAAAGGCTGGCTGTATCACAGCCGAGGCGGTGCCGTCATTGGGTGTTCGCCGAGCAGTATGATCGTCACGTGGCCCCGACAAAGATCGTGGCAGTGATCTTATACCAGGTATGGTGTCAACACTATCCGAGAACCAGCTTTCACGTTTAAACCGCGCCCAAGGGATTTGAGAAAACCCATCGGATTTGTGGCCAAAAGACGGGAGACTCGACAGCACCCCAGTGCGTCTTGCCCTCATGGACCATTCCTGGAGCAGAATCTGGTCACTATACCTAGTTAGTTCGTTGTCAACTTACCCTAACATTAACAACACGGTATCTCACCGTGTAACCCCGTGTTTTGTCCCACTCGCTTGGCAACGAATTTCTCCCAGTTACGGTGTCCGAACGCATCTCGACCGCCCTTGAGCCCAGGCCCTTGAATCATTCGGGATCGGCGTAGGCTTATGGCCCTGATGCGTACGCCTATTCCGAATCCCCGGCCTTGGGGCGGCTCGTGCAGCATGCTCGGACGACCGTGCGCCAGCCCCTTAATGACGGGGAAGTTAGCGGAAGTGATGACAGATTGCCTTAGCGCCAACACCCCGCTACCGTCGGTGCCGAGACACGGGCTGGGTATCACTCGATGTACAAGAGCCGTTCGATCGGCCAATGTCCACTCCGCTTAAAAACGGCGAAACCACAGGGCTTCGCGGGACTTTGATGGAGCCTTGCCGCCAAAGCCGTTGACTTTTGACAACAACCCAAAGCAAGACTAAACTAGACTAAGTTTGATAATTCGAGGTGACTTTGATGAAATCCGTAAACATTCATGAGGCAAAAACCCACCTTTCGCGGCTTCTGGATGAGGTGAGTCGAGGGGAGGAAGTCACGATTGCCAAGGCGGGCAAGCCCATTGCGCGGTTGGTCCCGATAACGAGCTCGCGACCAACCCGCACACCGGGATTTTTACGTGGAAAGATCCGTATTTCCGATGATTTCGATGCGCCGTTACCCGACGACGTGCAAAGGAGTTTTGAAGGGGCCGACGAGTGATGCTGTTGCTCGATACGCATATCTACTTATGGTACCTGGTCGATTCTCCACGCATTACGCGGGAGATTTCCGAGCAGATTTCGGAAGCCGACGTGGTTCTTGTTAGTGCAGCCTCCATTTGGGAAGCTGCCATCAAAATCGATTTAGGCAAACTTGATGCCAAGATTTCCGACCTCGTTAAGGGCATCGAGGCGAGCGGATTTTCGGAGCTGCCCGTGAGTGCCGAGGACGCGGGTATGGTAGCGAGCTTGCCGCCCATTCATAGGGATCCGTTTGACCGGCTCCTCGTTGCTCAAGCTCTAGCCGGCCCGTTTCGCCTACTTACCGCTGATGCGACCGTGGCCAGATACTCTGACGTGGTCCAACTGGTGACGTAATACGAAGTTCACAGTTGGTGGGGTCGGCGGGAGGGACCGCGACGCTTTGCTTTGGGAATGCGAATTTGTGAGCACGGCACAAACGCCTCGGTCGGCTGTATCGTAATGCGCCGAACTGTTTGTGTTGGTGCACAAATTTCTTGCAACCCGACTTAAGCTCTGTTAGAGGAGCTCTAACAGGACGGTTTTGGATGGACGTTCAGGGAATCGGGAAGCGACCGCGGTTGCTTCCCGATTTTCTCGTGCGCCCGGCATGGGCATGCACTTTAAGGTGAAAGTCCTGAAAGGAGGATGACCGTTCCAACCGTTAGCCTAAGGCAAGGGTGTCTGCCGTGAGGTGGAATCCGAAGGAAGCCGGCGGCAAACCTCCGGCCGGACGAACAGAAAGTGCATCCGAGGCGGGGCGCGTGGGGTGAGTTCGCTAGACAGAACGAAGCCCAATACGGTTAGCGCGCGTTACGTAAATGCACCCGGTAGATGGAGGGACAGTGCACGCTCTTACCCGGGGAGATCTTTCGCGGTGCTCAAGTATACCTCATGGGTTAGGGGTCTTGGGCAACCGTGTTATTGAACCGCGGTTGTCGCCTCCATGTTATCCATCCGATCATGGAGGCGACGGCCATTAGTACGCCGGCTCCGCTCAAGGTATCTCCCGGTGTAGTTTCTTTGAGCACGGTAGCTACGAATATCAGCCCTATGAGCGTTGCCACGGCCATCATAAGGCGTTGAATCGCAAACACCGAAGGTTGTTGACGGGGATCGACATGGGTACCGATGTGAGTGTCTAAGGCAATATGAACCACCGGCGCTGTAAGAGATCCGATGATCACCCACATGATCGCCGATTCCAGATGAACACTGAGTCCAATGGCAAAAAAGGCGAGGCCCGTAAGCGACCAAGACAAAAAGTAGCTCACTTGGAGTTGCTTTAGAAGATAGGGAACGATTATGACCGTGCCCAAAACGGTACCTATCCCCCACACAGCGCGGATGGCGCCATAGCCTAATGCATGTGCATGCCAAGGCACGGCCGTAAGAAGTGGGATAGTGACCGTAAACGCAGGCCAGAGCCAATTGGAGACCGAGCGCACTGAAAGGGCGGTTTTGAGGAACGCATCAGATCGAATCGCATTCCAAGCGTCGCGTTGTCGCAGAATTTGTAAAGAGCGTGAGTCACGGCCATCATTTCGGACATGCCACCAACAGAGAGCAGAGAGGAGGAAGAAAAAAGCCGCGCTTAATATGGCCGCGGTAGCGTGGAATCGGGTGAGCAAAAGCCCAGCTAATAGGGGGCCCACTACAATACCGGTGCGCGAGGCGATTTCGAATCGCGACGATGCCTGCGCTATGTTGTCGCGCGGAACTTTGGTCATTAACCAGGCTTGAGATAAAGGTAGCACACGAGCATTAACCCAGCCTTCAACGACGGCAAGTCCTAAGAGGCCCAAGGGAGCATGAAGCAGGCTGATACTGGATCCCAGCAGAATCATGGAGAATCCCCCCAACCACCAAGACATTCGGCTTGACGGACCAAAGTTGGGGCCGGTCAATCCTATTACGATAGTAGGGATGGATGCGAGGGCCACCGCCACCGACACGAAGGTTCCCGAATTTGTTAAGACCAGCACCTGCCATAAAAGCAGTGTAGTCCAGAGATTGTGCGCCGCATAGAGGAACCCGACGCCGAGATAGAAGCGAACACCGACGAAGCCGGCATGTTTTGATTCATTCATAATGATGACTCCTTTATGGGGCCTAACTCTTGGATTCAGTGTATCCTGAAGACATATAATGGAGAAATGAAATTATTTTGACCTATAAATTGAGAAATGCGATAAATAGGAGGGGCTATGGACCACGGACAGGTTCGCACTGTTCTTGCCGTTGAACGGACCAGATCTTTTACTCGGGCTGCAGATCTGTTGCATGTGACGCAGTCGACGATTACGGCACGGGTGCGACAATTGGAACAGGAATTAGGAGTCACGATTTGGGATCGTACCACCCGTCGGCTGATATTGACGGCGGCCGGCGCCAAATTGATGCCACTTTTTGAACGTGCCGACCTTCTCTTTAATCGTATTTATGATACCGCTGAGATGGAGGCATCCCACGGGCACTTAGTTTTTGGATCCGTCCATTCTCAATGGCTGGGAGGCATTATCCCGCTGCTGACCGGCTGGAGTGAAGAGAAGGCAGGTGTCACATGGCGTCTGGTCACCGGGCACTCTCGGGAATTACTAGAATGGCTTCGCGACGGGACCATTGATCTGGCGATTAGTTATTTTCCGTCGAGTGAGCAGGGGCTGCAGAGCATATTACTAATGGAACAGCGCTTGGCACTTATCGGCTCTCCTCAACGTTTGTTCTCTATACGTATGAAGGCAGATACCGTAAAAGAGTACCAACGATTGGCCTATGTCGAATGGGGGGCCCCTTTTACTGATTGGTTTAGACAGGAGTTTGATGGCTGGCAACCCGAGGTGCAAGTGGATCAAGCGGCGCTTCTGATTCAGATTCTTGAACAGGGGCACCATGTAGCCTTTATGCCGGCGACGTTGACGAATAGTGCGATTCAAAGAGGTACATTGGTGGAAATCCCCTATCATTCGATGGTTACCATGCCGACTCGCGCCGTGTATTTGGTGTCGAGTGAACGTGCGTTGTTGCGCCCGTTAGTGCAAGATCTTTGGAACTATTGGACGCTTCATGGCAGAGATTATTGGAGATGATATTGCTCCAGGGTCGAGTATTTCGTGAACTCGGACGTCACGTCGACTGCGGATGGAAGCTACGCAAACTTGGCAAGATCATCTTGAGGTGGCATAGCAAATGAAGCGTTGGGGACACGAGACATGGAGGCTGGGAGCCGTCGCCCTCGTAACGGCCATTGCCATGTCATGGGGATTACGGGGAGACAATCATTTCATGGGGGCGAGTCAACCGGTGATGCACCGGAGTCTCACTCGATGGCATAAGGGACTCTTAGGTGAACGAGAGCGCATTATCTACCAGACCATCGGTCACCAGAGGCTGACTTTTTATATTTTTCGCCCGACGGCATCCACCGCACGGTCGCGTCCTGTCGTCATATATTTTCATGGTGGGGCACTCCAATATGGGAGTGCACTCATTACGCGCCGGAATACTCCCCATAATCAACTCTTAGTGGCGGTGGAACGGGGTGTTATCCGAAGAGGTGACGATTTTGTCTCCGTGAATTATCGTTTAGCGCCCCGCTATCCCTGGCCCCACTCGTTGCAGGATGTAAAGCACGCCGTACGCTATATCGCGACGCATGCTCGAGGCCTACATATTAATCGGTCGGATGTGACTCTCATGGGAGATAGTGCGGGGGGACAACTGGCGACCTTTGTGGGTTTGACTTGGCCCAGCCCTGCGCCGCAGAGTGCTGTCATCCGCGGGGTGGTTGACATGTTTGGTCCCACCGACCGTAGACTGTACGCCTTGCGTTGGCGTGAGAGGTACGGTCTTAAGCCCAACCCGGTGTTTGGGACCTACACCCCTGAGAGCATCAAAAGGGACAGTGCGGTCTCCTATGTCCACTCCGGGGCGCCGCCGTTTTTAATTATTCAAGGGACAGAAGACCGCATTGTCCCCGCATCGCAGTCTCAACTGCTGATGAATCGACTGAGAGCAGCCAATGTGCCCGCCCGGGAAATCGTGGTACACCACGCTGGTCATGAATTTGTGGCCGTCGGCGGGCCTATCGATCCGTCACTGTCTCAACTGTCTGAGGAAATTTTGGATTTCTTACAAGATGAAATGTCTCTCGATTCCTCTAGGTAGCCGAGACCAGTTCTAACCAAGGGGCTCCCTCACTGGCTTGAAGCTGGAATGCGCCGTGGGTACCTCATTCGCGACTATGAGTCGGTGGTTTACCATTGAATTTCTTAAGATCCGCCAAACGGCTGGGGCAGTTTCTCTATATAGTCTTTGATCCCTGGTGCATTCCCGACAGCGGGATGCGTCGTGAGCATTCATTTTGTCAAAAACGCTCTTTCCTCAATGAGATGGTCGCTTGGCCTAGTAGGTCCAAGGCCTGTAAAAGCCCCTATCGGTGTGAGCGATAGGGGCGTGACCATGAAAACCACGGGTTAGACTCTATTGCGCTAAACTACGCAGCACCGTTTGCAAGATACCGCCGTTTCGGTAGTAATCTATGTCGATAGGGGTATCCAGCCGTGCCGTGGTCTCAAAGCTGAAGCGAGAACCATCCGATCGGGTCACCGTCACGCTAATCGAGTGGCCGGGGTGAAGGGTCTGCGGGATTTCGATGT
>NZ_JBYCKN010000142.1:0-9549 GCF_057473405.1 Sulfobacillus sp. TH-112 | reverse complement strand
TTGGTCTTGTGGGTGCTTGGTCTTGTGGGTGCTTGGTCTTGTGGGTGCTTGGTCTTGTGGGTGCTTGGTCTTGTGGGTGCTTGGTCTTGTGGGTGCTGACCTCTGGATAGAGCCACACAAGTGAACTCTCCCCACTAACATGCATCCTCCTTCACACGACGGACATCCTAGCATCATTGCGGCAGTCTACAACGACGAGGAGGACCCCATGCCATTCATTCGCAATTTCACCCCTAATTGGTTTACGGTTGGCATGGGCATCGGCATCTTGGCGATCGCTCTGTTCCTATATCCGGACAGACCCGATTGGATGATCGGTATTGCTACAGGCCTCTGGATCTTTAATACGCTCTTGGTAGGCCTCTTGCTTATCTTCATGGTCTTACGATGGGTGCTTAATTGGAGTGGCTCCGTAGCGATTGTACGCGATCCCGTGCAGTCGATGTTTTTGGGCGCGGTGCCGATGGCATTGACAACCGTAGTGAACGGATTCGTTGACTTAGGCCCGAGTGTGGTTGGCGTTCGTGCCATAAATATCGCCTTGGGACTGTGGATCGTAAACGTCATCATGGCGGTTATCTCAGGAATCGCGGTGCCTTACTTTATGTTTGTCAGCCATCAACATACCATCAGAAAGCTGACAGGTCTATGGCTGATGCCAGTGGTGCCCGCAGAGGTTACGGCAGCCAGTGTGGGGACATTGATACCTCATATGGCGAATCTAGCCGTCCGCCGAGAACTGGTGGTTATTGGTCTCGGTCTGTGGGCTTTTAGCGTGCCGTTAGCCTTCTTGATGTTAGGATTCTTGTTTTTGCGTTTAGCCCTCTATCGACTGCCGCCGGCAGAAATGGCCATCTCGACGTGGATCTCTCTAGGTACGTTGGGCACCGGCATTATGGCTCTCCTCGACATCGGCCGCAATTTACCGAACACACTCGGGGCTATCGGTACCGTCATGAACGGTGCCGCGGTGGTCATGTCCTTTGGTCTGTGGGGATTCGGTCTATGGTGGTTGGCGCTAAGTGTGGCAACAACCCTCCATACGGCACGGCGGCATCTGCCATTTAACCTCGGCTGGTGGGGGCTGACGTTCCCATTGGGCGTGTTCACGGGAGGAACCGATTTTCTTTACGAGGACGTGCATGTCGCCTTATTACAATGGATCGCACATGGCTTATTTTTTCTCTTGACGGGCTTTTTTATCATCGTGCTAACGCGTACCTTTATGGCCTTCGCAACGCGCCAAATGACGTTTTCAGGCACACTGCGTACCAACTCTCGACTACGCGTGAGCGGACCGGAGACGACCGAACGCCCCCAACATAGCGCTGTCAGATGGCGTCGCCGAGTCAAGCACTAGAGGGGTCGTCTTCAATGCACATGCAACCGCCGCGTGACTTCAAAAAATTAGTACCAGCCGTTCTCCAACGACGCCCCCCACTCATTCGCTCGCTGGCCTTTATTTCCCCCGCACGACCCGCTGTAGCGCCGTGCGAATGGCCGGCAGGTCGTCCTCGACAAGCTCCTTGTCGTCCAGCAAAGCCTCTGCCACACTACACGTCTCTACAATCCGGCTAACTTGGTGTAGGGCCCCTTCTACAGCCGCCAACTGGGTCAAAATCGACCGACAGGTCTCCTTTCTCCCTACCAGTTGCTGCAATCCCCTTACCTGCCCTTCAATACGCCGTAAACGATTCAGTACGTCTTGCTCTTCCCAGTAAACATGACGTTCCATCCATAGGACTCCCTTCGTAAGTAACATACATATTCTATAGCTCCTTGAGAAAACTAGGGGGAATAGGTCAATGCCACCTTGATACCCTCTGTGGTATTTGATATTATAACCCGTGTAGGAGGATTTGACCATGGAGACAATCACAGATTCTACCTTTAGCATTGGTACAGTGAAATCTATCCCGACCGTGCTCCAGTCGCTGGAGACCGTCTTAAAGTCCCACAATTTTGGAACGTTATTCCATCTTGACATGGCACAAACACTGAGAGATAAGGGCCAACCAAGTATTGCGGAATTTCATGTACTTGAGGTATGTAACCCCGCAAGGGCCTACGATGCGCTGTCCACATCCCAGCAAGCAGGCTACTTCCTTCCCTGCAAACTCGTAGTTTTCGAAAACGAGCAGACACATCAAACGGAAGTTGGGATGCAGCGTCCGACCTCTATGATCGCAGCCATTGCTAACGCCGATACGTCACTCATCAAGCTAGCCACTGAGGTTGAGCAAATCCTCACTGAGGTGATTATACAGGTCGCGCAACAGTAAGGAAAATTTTTTCTATGGAGGTGAACTATTGTGGTCATAGTCTATACCACTCCGACCTGTCCCCATTGTAAGACAGCCAAGCGCTACCTAAAAGAACGTCAAATCCCGTTTCGCGAAGTGGATGTCACTCGTTCGACCGAGGGTCTGGCCGCGATAAAACGCAAGACTGGTCAAACCGGTGTGCCGGTAATTGATGTGAACGGGCAGGCCATCATCGGTTTCAATCGTCCCAAGTTGGACAGAGCATTAGGAATTCGTTCACTGGAGTAGCGGTTCTTATTTACGGTACACTATTTACGAGACATTATACGCACGCATAAAGGAGTGAGTCTATGAGCATCATATCGGATAACATCAAGCCCGAAGTGGAAAAGTATCTCGCCGATCTCGGTGACCCTGTAACTGTTCATTTTTATCCCCATGCGGGTAGTCCTGCCACTGAGCCGATGGCTCAGTTATTGGGCGAATTGCACGACATTACCTCCAAAGTGGACGTGATCACGCATGATGAGCCAATACCGCCCATTGCCCCCGAGACTGCCGAGGACATTGAAGGTCCCATCACGCAATTTAGCATGGGCGACGCTATGACTGGCATACGCTATCTGGGGTTTCCCGGTGGGCAGGAGTTTGGCACGTTTCTTGAGGACCTAGTCGACGTGTCGACCCATCATGCAGTGACATTGAGTGAACAGACCCAAGAATGGCTAAAAAATCTCAACCAACCGCTCCACCTGGAAGTCTTTGTAACACCTACCTGACCATACTGTCCCCGGGCAGTTCGCCTGGCACATGAAATGGCCCGCGTCAATCCCTCTTACATTACCGCCGACATGGTGGATGCGAGCAGCTTTCCGTCGTTATCAGATAAGTACAGTGTCTATAGCGTACCCGTCACCGTAATAAATAGCAGCGCGCAACAGGTCGGAGCGGTACCGGAGAATCAACTGATGGAGATCATCCGGCGAGAGCTCGGCATGTAATGTTGTCTGGGCGCAGGAGGTATCGTCACTTCCTGCGCCCAGATCTTTTATCGCTTGATCGATCCCTTCCACATATTCATTCCGCCCACCATATTTTTCACCTTATAGCCTTTCCCTTTGAGCACATCGGCTGCCATGCGGCTTCGAGCCCCCGAACGACATACGGTCACCACCTCGACATCGACGGGTACTTCGTGCAGGCGCTGATTAAGTTCATTAAGAGGGATGTGGTGTGCTCCCGAGATGTGACCTTGGCGAAATTCCGCCACCGTCCGCACATCCAAGATATACGGCTTATCGCCCTCGTCTAAACGCTGCTTTACCGTTGACGCATCTACCGTCTCCACCTTTGCTCCGCCAAACAGTTTGAACATCAGATCTCTCCCTCTCTC
The DNA here is from genome assembly GCF_057473405.1 of Sulfobacillus sp. TH-112. Lineage (NCBI taxonomy): Bacteria > Bacillati > Bacillota > Clostridia > Eubacteriales > Clostridiales Family XVII. Incertae Sedis > Sulfobacillus > Sulfobacillus sp. TH-112. The sequence goes on along the minus strand of NZ_JBYCKN010000142.1, from coordinate 5,892 downwards.
TATTCACTACTTTCTCTACTATTATATACCCACTATGGTATTTTATCGACATGTCATTCCACTCGAGGAGTAATCCGATAGGCAAGCGGTTCTTCGGAGGCCACCAGATGTTCGACTCCCCCACTCGCGCTCATACACTGATGGAAGGCGGGACAAATCGTACACAGCGGGCGCCGTGAAGTACACAGCATGGCACCAAAGTCCATCAGAGCTTGGTTAAACAATATGGCCTGACCCGTGGGTATCACGGCTTCCGCTAGTGCCCATAAATGATGCTCCGATTCAGCCGTGGTATGCCGATAGGGTACGCCAAAGTATCGCCCTAAAATCCGTTTCACATTGGTATCTAAGATGGGTGCATCAACGCCAAACGCGAACGACACGATAGCCCCGGCGGTGTACCGTCCTACCCCTGGCAATTTCATGAGCTCCTCCACCTCACGAGGCCACTTACCGCCCCAGTCCAGTACCACCGTCTGAGCGATATTATGCAACCACGACCCGCGCACCTTATATCCCAACGGATCGGTAATCTCTTTCACGTCACTTAAGGTCGCTTGCTGCAGCGCTTCGATGGTCGGAAACACGGCCATAAAGTGTTGGTAAACCGGATATACTGTCTGAACTGTTGTCTGGTGCAACATAATTTCGGACACTAAGATGGCGTAGGGATCTGTGGTTCGCCGCCAGGGCAAGTCCCTACCATTGGTCGTATACCAACTGATTACCGCCTCCCGAAAGGTGTTCATACGATCCGAGTCAACATCGGCATAGTACTTTAAATGCTTCATTGTGAGACGCTCCCTAGAGTCTCTTCACGCCAGGTCACCCACGTTAGGGCGGCCCACGCATAACATTTGGCCCCCAACAGATACCACCACCCTATAGCGACAGATGCTAAATAGCTGACAAATAGCGCCAACACGAATGCAAACGCCCCCACCTCCATCCCAAATCCTCCAGCGGGGACATGGCGGGCTACCATAATAAGCAATACCCCCGCCACCAGAAATCCCATGGTGAGAATGCATAACAACCACAAGAAATACCACATGGTCGTGACGCGTCTCAACGGGGTGGCAGACACCTGGAGAAGTATGGTTTCTCCGTTCTCCAGACGTCGACAGGTAACGTGAACGGGACCATAAAAGCGCACAATAATCTCGTTATAAAAGGTCAGGGACAGGATCCCGTATACCTCAGCGGCCATCCACAAAGCCACCGGAACCACAACCCAGTGATGGGGAATCACATTCACCCATCCCCATAGGTTAATCATCAGCCCCGTAAGGACTCCAAACGGAATGGCTGCATAGGAAATAGCGCTGAGACTGCCCCACACCCTCACGCGCACGACTTGATCCTCACGGACAATCCATTGCCATCCGCCCATGTACGAAGACAGCGCATTCAAGCACAGAGCACTTAAGCCCCGCGCAGACACAATAATGGCCCATGTGCCCACGACCGACACCGTGGCGCGGAACCAGCCTAAACGCACTTGTTCTCCCACCCAAAGCCACACCACCAAAGCACCAGGAAACCAAATCCAAAATCCGAGCGCCATCCACCCTCGTATATTCACGCGCATCACTTGGCGAACATCGGCCACTTATCACACACCTCACCATGACGGTTCGCGACGCACGGCTCAGAATCCTGCTATACGGTTAGTGAAGCGAAACGCCCTCGGTGGCCAATAAGGCCAATATCGAAAGACTCTTCTTGGCGGCCGTCCCTTCTAACACCGCGACGTAGCCACCTCGCTCATCAATTAGGACAGCGAATCGGCTGTCCGGCCGCCACACCCGATAGGTATGGCCATTATCGCGGACCACCGGCAATTGCCCCAACACCTCACGAAACATGGCCGCATTTAAGCGGGCTGCCATCCGATGAGGGTGGGCGGTTTCCGTACCTATCAGGAGTGATGTGTCGCGCCCACCATTCACAAAAGGGAGATAGGTTCGCGCCACTGCCAGCGGTGAAACCCGGACCTGACTCGTCCCGGTCACCACCTGCGCTCCGTTCACCGCTCCCACCTGAGAAGGGCTGGCGACCTTCCATAAAGGAGAGGCCAACAAACCCAATTCCTGTATGCCACTTCGCATGCGGCCTGGGCCCCAGACCGTGACGATACGCGACAAAGAGGCGGAATTCTCCTGTACTACCTTCTGCACCGAGGGGTCGTGCAACGCCACCGCCAGCAGCGGCGGGAAGTCCGCCATACCGACTGAGACTCCAGCATCCATAAGCTCACGGTTCGTATCAACCGCTGCCAATACCTGCCCGCGATGATTGACTACCACCACTGACCCGCGAGCACCCATCAAGGCTCCGAGATGTTGAGATAGCGCTACGTTCACACTAGCCACGTGAGCAATGGCGTTTGCCACCTCATAACTCCCGCTACTGGTGCGTCTTTCAATTAGCGTCCCCACATCGCCATCTTGTATGGCCGCCCACTTGACCACGTTTGTACCGACCTCAGAACGGCCAAGCCATTCCTGAGCGACAACCCAATGAATACCGGGAACATTTTTGTGGGCCCAGCGGGTCTCTTGGCTTGAGGTCAGCCGCACCAGCACCGCTGATGCCGGCATTGTCCCTAAGCCGAATGCCTTAACGATGAGTGGCCGGTCGTCCTTCGGAATTTCGCTGGGCACCACTACTAATGCGCGAATTCTTGCCAGACGGGTGAGGGGGCGACCATAGCTACCAACAATAGGCCCTTCAAGCATGGGCGTACTCGAAGCGACGGTATAAGGCAAAGTATTGGTTGGGATCCCTATCCGCGACAGAATCAGTCCAAGTATTGCCAGCACCACGGTAAAGGCCAAGGCCGCTCCGAGCACAGTCCGCCGATGACGTACCAATAGAAAAACCTCCTTGTAGTTCTACAGGAAGTTTTTCCATTTTCACCCATATTCAAACTCTATGACTGACTATGTGAATCGGCATATTGAATATTGGCCAGATGTTGCTGATAGGTTGTAGCGAAAAGAATGTCACCATTTCTCAATGCGAGAAAATATAAATAGGGTACCTGGGCCGGACGCGATGCATCGGTCAACATGGCAATCCCGGGGTTATCTATCGGCCCGGGTGGCAACCCTGTGTGGAGATAAGTATTATATGGCGAAGCATACTGTAAATTCTCCAACGATAGTCCTCCCGCCACTGGATGTCCGATAGCGTAACGTACCGTTGCATCAGATTGTAAGGGCATACCTATTCGCAGACGATTGACAAATACCCCTGCCACTGTACTGGCTTGATTGGCCCTTTTATCCTCAGCTTGTACAATGGACGCTAACGTGACCCATTGCTGAAGGGTCAGGGATGAATGAGACGCGTTATAAATCGGTGTCACTCGGATCTGAAAGGTCTTCCACATGGTTTCTAGAGCTTGTCGTGCTGTCGTACCATACGGAAAAGAATACGTGGCTGGCAAAAGATACCCTTCAAGAGGGTCGCGCACACGGGACCCGGCTCGAGGCATTCCAGGCAGCGGCGATTGCTCCAGCCTTCGATACTGTACTAACGTTCCGATGTGCCGTGCGACTAAACGATCAACCACCTGTTGCACAGTCCAACCTTCCGGAATAGCCACGCGCGTGACCACCACATCGCCATCGCGCATCTTCCCCAGTATAGTACCCAGTGTCATGGTCGGCGATAAGCGATAGACGCCAGCCGTCAAATGCTCGGACAACCCGTCCCAGCGACTTAGCAGCTTAAACGCCAATGCACTCTCAATAATCCCCGCGCGTTGCAACGTTAATGCGACTTCATCAGCACTTTGTCCCGAAGCCACCCGAACATATCGCACCTCGCTACCGTGGGCACTGACTGGTTGGAACAAACGCCAACCGTAGGCAATAGCCCCCAGGGCGACCAGCAAACAAGCCGCCCACACTCCAAGAGCCCGATAGGAGCGCCGTTTTGGCTGACGAGGCTCGACTGGTGTAATCACCGGTGATTGACGGCAGAATTGAGGAAATTATTCCTCGCCTTCATCGTCCAGCAACTCCTCATAAGCCTGAGCGACCTGTTCCCATTCTTCCTCAGACTCAATATCGACCAATACGTCGTCGCCATCCGTGTCCTTGTCCAAACGCAAGATCACGGCTTCGGCTTCTTCATCCTCTTCCGTGTCAATGGGTAACAAAATCGCATATTCCTTAGACGCCACTTCAATGACATCCACGACGACGAATTCATGCTCTTTTCCTTCATCATCGGTCAGGGTTATAATTTCGTCTTCTTCTTCCGAAAAACCAATCTCCAAATCCTTATCGTCAGCCATTTGAGTCTCCTCTCTATTTCGGACCACCCGTTGACGGTCCAAGTACCCCTGCAAGATCAACGCCGCGGCGACACCATCAATCACCGATTTACGTCGTTCACGACGTACATCCTGCTGAATTAGAATGCGTTCTGCTTGTTGCGTTGTCAATCGTTCATCCCAGGTTTCAATTGCAATTCCTACCACCTGAGACAACTCGTCAACAAAATGCAAAGTCTTCTGTGCCTGCGGCCCGATGGTCGCATTCATATTCAAAGGCAATCCTACCACAATTTGACCTACATTCCACTCCGACACCAATGTTTTCACTTGAAGCAAGTCCGCCGTGAGGTCCTTACGGTGAATCGGTGCCAGCGACTGAGCAATTAGTGCCGTCTCATCGCTCATTGCAACCCCAATCCATTTATCCCCCACGTCAAGGCCCATTATGCGTTCAGCCATCAGAAGGTGTCGGGTCCAAATGGCTGACATAAGAACGTAACAACTCTTCTAGCAGCTCGTCCCGTTCCATGCGTCGAATGAGATTGCGGGCTCCCATATGACTGGTGATGTACGCCGGATCTCCGGACAATAAGTAGCCCACTAACTGACTTATGGGATTATATCCTTTGGCCTTAAGAGCTCCGTACACCTCGCGCAATACCATATCGGCCGCTTTTTCCTGGTCGTGGTAATCTCCGAGACGTCGGGTGTCGTCCGACAGACTCATAGTCCCACATCCTTTCTTGGTTGCCTTCTTCGCGGTTCACACGAAATTATCCTGCTGTACCAAAGTTTTTGTCGATCCAATCCTGGGCGACCTTCAACAAGTCGGGCACACGTTGCGGCTCGCGGCCCCCGGCCTGTGCCATATCATCACGACCGCCTCCGCCACCCCCAATGACGTGCCCAAGAGGCTTCACCAAATCTCTCGCGGCATATCCTTGTCGGCGAACACGTTCTCCTAAGAACACCACCACAGATGCCCTGTCTCCATGGCGCGCTGCCAATACCGCAGCGTCGACGCCTTCCTTCACCCCATCCAGGACATCCCGCAGGGCGTCCGAGGAGTCCACCTGCACTTCAGCCACCACGAACCTCATGTCGCCGATAGTTTGGACCGCCGCCTGTAATTCTTGTCCCATATGGGAGCGCTGCTGGCGAGCCATCTCTTCCTCGCGCACCGCGTATTGCTTGAGGCGGTATTGCCACTCTTCGGCGCGCTTCGGCCATTCCCTGACAGCAGCATGGCCGAAGTAGCTACTTAACTCGCGCAGCACCCGGCGTTGCTCCTGCACCCACTGAAGAGAATGCATCCCAGTACTCGCCTCGATCCTGCGCGAACCTCCTCCGATGCTAGCTTCCTCTTGAATGGTCATCAACCCGATTTGACCCGTGCGCTGGCAATGAGTTCCACCACAAAGTTCTTGGCTTGCTCCAGGCACAGTAATGACTCGTACCATCTCTCCATATTTATCATCAAAAAACGCCAGCGCCCCTTCCTGAAGGGCCTCTTCCTTGGAGGTGTGAGTGACGATTACGTCAATGTCCGCTAGAATCCAGCCGCTGACCAGATCCTCAATCTCATCAATGACGTCTTCGCT
>NZ_JBYCKN010000141.1:0-10199 GCF_057473405.1 Sulfobacillus sp. TH-112 | reverse complement strand
TTGCCGACTGATCAATGCCCATTTCCATGGCTTCACGTACATAAGCCTCACTAAATACCGGACCGAGCCCATTTTCAGCTCCTGAGTTCTCATCCAAACGCATCATATTGAACCCCCAAAGATACGCCGGCCAGAAGGTATCTCCCGTCAGAGACTGTCGTGATGCCCACATCGACGGAGGTAAATACCCGACCTGCACCGTCCCCTCCTTGAGTGCAGAAAACTCGCTGGCCGAAGAGGTTTCATATTCAAAGACCACCTTCTTGATAGTGCCGCGGTGGCCGTCATAGTGGGAATTCGCCACAAAGTCCCACTGATTATTGGGTTCAAAAGATAGAAAACGATACGGGCCATCCACGGTTTGATAAGGTTTCGCAGTCGGTTGGTTGGAGATGGATTGAATCCACTTCAGTTCCTCAATCATGTTACCGGGATATTTATCCCAAATCGACTTTGGCACCGGCACCACTTGGCCCAATCCATTATGAATAAACCAGGATTGGTTGGCAGGACGAGCCAGCGTCACCACAACCGTTGAGGGATTGGCAGCCGTGACCGAGGTCCAGTCGGTTGGGACCCCACCACCACCGGCCCCGCCGTACGTCCACGGTAAGTCACTCCCAGAGCCGCTAGCCGCCTTCATAATGTCCCACGTAAAGACCACATCTTGGGCCGTTACAGGGCGCCCATTAGACCAGTGCCACTTCGTGTTCAAATGAATCTCATAACGGGTCCCCTCAGCATTACTGGTTATGGAACTGGCTAGAGACCGACTATAGTTGATGGCGTCGGTCTTACTGACCCACACCAGCGGTTTATACATGAGATCATACATCTGGGTATTGGTGTCGGTATAACCGGAAGCCGCCAAAACAGGGAAAAACCAGTTCGGTGCTGTTTGCACTGGAAGTGCAATCACCACCGTCGATTGGCTTCCCGTCGTTTTGGATGCGCTCGCGGTACTAGTTCCGCAGGCGCTTAATATCCCTAAAAGCCCCACCACACTTGCCAAGGCAAGCCCTTTCTTGACTGGCATCACGCACGCCTCCTTTGAGATCCCTAGGCTCTAACAGATTGCGAAGGATTCCCTATCGCAGGCCCATGATTGGTGAAGTTATCATAAAGAGTGATGCTATTTCTGTCAAACATTGCCGCAATTTCAAATCAATTAAGATAATCATGAGAACGTCACAGGGATAGCGCTGACACATAATTTCGCTCGCAATACGGGAAAAGGTGACCATCCCCTCAAAAGTGACCGCCGCGCCGGCGTTCCTTGTCGCCAATACTCCTGTTTCGCTGGCGATTAACCTAAACTTAACCACATCGTAACTCCGCCATAATCTTCCCTTGCTACGCTTGACACAGCATCAAGATCTATAGTCGTTCGTATTACAGCACAACCTCGTCGCTCAGTCTACGCACACAGGGGAGGCGTTACCGCTTGAAAGTCTTAATAACGAATGATGATGGGATTTATGCTGAGGGTTTGTCGATCTTAACGCGATGGGCTCGGCGCGCACTTCATGAGGTGATTGTGGTAGCTCCAGATGCGAATCGCAGCGGTCAGTCTATGGCGGTGACTCTGCACGAGCCCCTCAAGGTACGGATGGTGCGAACCGATGAATGGGCCGTCAGCGGCACCCCAGCAGACTGCGTACGCATTGCGCATTCCTTCCTAGGGGTGACTCCGGATCTAGTTCTGTCTGGCATCAATCACGGTTATAACCTCGGACATGATGTTCATACCTCTGGCACGGTAGGAGCTGCCCGTCTCGCTTCAATTCATGGAGTACCGGCAGGTGCCTTATCGGCTGACCCTCGGGACTGGGACCAGGTTGCGCGCCTCTTGGAACATCACGGCAGTGATATTTTAGCTGCGATTCGCATGAGTTCTCAGGGTGATGTGATCTCCGTGAATTTTCCATCCCACGGTGGCGAAACCCTTGTGGAGTGTCGCCTTTCCCGTCCCCGTTACTATGATCAACTGCACTGGTCGCAGCTCGATGATACGGACACACATACCGTACTCATTGATTTTCTTCCCGCTCCACTCACGTTAGAGGACTTCGATAGTGATGCAGGATTAGTGCAACGTGGTATCACTACTCTTACCAGGCTTTCCTCTGACGCCTTAAGCGGTCTCACCTCCGATAAATCCGCCCTATCACAATAATCTTACTCTCGGACAAGGCCGCTTAATTTAGCGACTTGTTCACGGGGTTTTTGCGACGAGCGTAGCTCCTAGCTATGCTCGTCACCATGCTATTCTGTTTGGGTATCAGATTCTGAGGTTGATGGCAGACTTCTCACTCATCGTCGGCGTGGCGCGTTTCAGGTCGATGGGCGCCATTGTCGTGGTTACTAGCCAGTGGATTCCCCATGTCCAGCTCTTCCGGTATTAACGCCCCGAAAGCACCTTATTCCCATCGCGCAGTAGTTCCCTCAAGGCAATGTGGTATTAAGCTAGCATCTGGCGGAAGATCACCCGGTCTCCGCCACGCCTATCATAATTCCGGTGAACGGGGACAGCATCCACAACGCCATCACCAGGTACTATGGTGAAGCCCCAGTGGGTATGACAAGCGACGGATCCGTAGTGAACGAGCGATGTGATGGCTTCGACAATGTGCGCCCGTTGTCGCGGATAGTCCGAAAGAACCGCGCGTAACGTCGGCTAAATCAATCACATAATCCAATTTCGCCTCTGCGTGACGAAGGCCCTTCAGAATGAGCGATCAATCATAACATGCGGGATACTCTTCTTTTTCCCATCAAGAGACAAAGCATACACTTGAGGCTTCCCCCCATTGATTCCCAAAGAGCCTACAGCATCGCTACAACGAGGCGTGCCACCTTAGTACGGCAATTCCTACCTTTGCTGAGAGGGATTCGCGGCGCCAACCAACGTCCCCGGGGTTACCTCTATCAGCCTATCGTCGCCGATAGGCTGACCATATGGCGCCAATGATACCACCGCACAATCCCGTTCCCGTTGCCGCCTCCCAACCTCCACCTGCCGCAATAATGGTAAAGAACATCATCAGCCCTAGTGCGAATCCCGCCTTCATAATTGAGTTTCACGTCCTTATGAATTTCCTAGTGGATAAGAAGAAGACTTACAATCCCAAGACCTATCGAAAGTAATGCATAGCTACGCAACCGATGGTGTTCAAAGAACTTCATCAAAAATCGAGTGGAAAATAAGGCCGTCACCGCGGCCACAATTGCCCCTACCAACGATGGAATTAGAAGCGTTGTGTGGTTCGATGAAAGCTTCGGCACTTCCACTAATGCGGCTGCTAAGATAATGGGCATAGCCATTAAAAACGTAAATCGGGCCGCATCCTTATAACTTAGTCCCATGCCGACGCTCCCAGTGATGGTACTTCCCGACCGTGACATTCCGGGAATGAGCGCGAGGATTTGAAACATCCCAATGAGAAATGAGGATCCAACGCTCAATTTTTCCAGCGACTTTATCGAACGTTGTCGCCGATGCCAATAATCTCCGAACCACATCAAAAACCCATTAACCACTAAAAATGCCGCAGCGATGGCAGGATGCCCAAAAAGACGCGTTAACGGCGTCTTTAACAGTAGCCCCGCTATTCCTGCTGGAATGGTGGCAATCACTACCAGCAATAGAAGCCGCCAGGCCTTCGTGCGATGCCCTGTTAAACGAGCAAAAAAACCCTTAATCATGGAATACCACTCTGGGAAAAAGTAAATAAACATGGCTAGGGCGGTTCCGAGATGCAAAGCCACCAAAAACGGCAAATACCGAGCACCTGTGGCAGGTACAACCATGCGAAAAATCCGGGGGAGAATTACCAATATACCGAGACTCGACAGAGGAAAAATTTCAGTAACGCCTTGAACCACACCCAAAATGATGGCTGTCACAATCGCCAATCGGGCTCTCCTCCTTTGTTAGGACAATACAAGAAAACCATGCCACGGTTATGAAGAGATTATGGGTTCGTTAAGGAGAGATGAAGATCCGGTGACGATCACAAGAAGGCGTGGTCGCACGAGGATATACCCCCTAATAGACCGTTCGATGACAGAGCACCGATGTCGCTAGGGAATCCCAACAAAAAAAGCCCTTACAGGGCTATTCAGTGATGATGTGATGGGTTCAAGAAAATACACGTGGAGGCACCACGCTTTGATACTTTTAGTATAAATCATCACAAATTATCAGTCTATATTTTTTTTGAAAACTTCACTATGATGAACCAACTCGCGGAGAACTCATGGAAGAGGTTATCAGAATGCCATTGAAAAATCCCATCTCGACTGGCGCCCTCGCCGAAGCACCATTTCGATGGTTTTATTTAGCAAGAACGATTTCTCTCTTTGGCAGCGGAATGACACCGGTCGCCCTAGCATTTGCGGTGCTTCAAGCGCCTCATGGAGAACAGCTATTGGGGTACATCCTGGCGGCCGAATTGGTACCCAACCTATTGCTCGTACTCATTGGCGGAGGAATTGCGGACCGCTATCGACGCGATCGGCTCATTCAGTTAGCCAATCTTGCATCAGGTGGTTCCCAAGCCGGCATCGCCTTCATCGTGTTGGCGCACAGGAGCCCACTGTGGATTTTTCCTTTAGCCATCCTCAATGGAATATCTGGCGCGTTCGCATCCCCTGCAATGCGTGGTATCGTCCCCGCTCTGGTGACTCGTGAGCACATTAAAGAGGCGAATACTTTAATGAATATTTCCCGCAGCGCCGCGAAAATTGTGGGACCTAGTGTCGCAGGTATTTTGGTGACTACCATTGGTGGCGGATGGGGAATCGCCGCCGACTCGGCGACATTTTTTCTCTCGGCCGTTGTCATGAGTCAAATTCGCGTTCCGTTCGCGCCGGCCTCCGTGTCCCCTTCTTTACTAAAAGATCTGCAAGAGGGATGGCACTACTTCCGACACCAAACCTGGATTTGGTCCAACGTGAGCGCGTATACGCTGCTCAATGCGCTACAAATGGGGGCTTTTCAAGTCCTCGGACCTATTATTGCGAAGAGGACGTTCGGAGCTGGTGGATGGGGGCTGGCCTTGAGTGCTCGAGCGGTCGGTCTCCTGATCGCTAGTGGCTTTTTGTTACGCATCAATTATTCTCGCCCCTTACGTGATGCCATGATTGCCGCCACGGCTATGAGCAGTCCGATGATTCTCTTAGGGCAAAGTGTTCCCTTACCGTATCTTCTGGTCGCCACCATCGTTTCAGGGATGGGATCATCGGTATCGCAAATCGCTTGGGATACCTCATTACAAACTGGCGTTCCGCACAATAAGCGCTCTCGAATCATGGCTTTCGATGCCCTCGGATCCTATATGATGATTCCCGTGGGCGAAATATTAGCGCTCCCGCTTGCGAACCTTTGGGGCATCAATCGTGTGGAGACATGGGCAGGGGTACTCTACATTTTGATTGCGCTTTTGCCTCTATCTTTGCCCGTTGTTCGCCGCATGACCGCAAGTGATATCGAAGCGCTCTCTGACGCTGAGGAGCCCCCCATCAGATAGTCGACACGGTGCAACCTCCCCCGCCTTATTCCGTCGATATCGCAGGATCCGCTTGCTCTCCCACTGCCACCACCTTGAAAAACCAGTGCAGCGGATCGTCCCGATATGGTAAATATTGGGCCGCGCGGTCGGATTGTCCTGAGTCGCTAAGCGCACCCACCGTTACATCTAATAGCCTTTTGACAGGGCCTAAATCGGATGAATCTAAAAGTGCCAACTGAACTTGCGCCGTATGCGCAATCCGGCTAAGAAGAAATTCCCGGGTGAGCCCAACCTTGTCGTTTCGCAGAAGGTATATGGTCCCACCAGTCATCCCCGAGGCCATCCAGGGACCAGGATCCGCCAACACGATGGCCGTTCCCCGTGTCATATATTCAAACGCAAATCCTTTAATGGCAGCGCTTTCCCATAACGTCTTAGCCTCTTTAGGACTAGCCAACCCATCACCCATAATAACCAAGTTTGCGCCGGCCATGCGAATGCCGGCCCGCGCGTCCGCTCCTCCTTGGACCACAAATACTCCGCCCTGCGCCCCGTAAGCCATGCTCTTGCCCACATGGCCTCCAAAATACTGCCCGCTGTGATTTTGTGCCTTCATAATGGCTAAATATCCGCCCGATGCGCTTTTAGCCGTCCCGTCTTGTGCGCCGCCCTTGACCAGCATCCGAACCCCATGGTGAAGAAAAGCACCGAATCCTTGCCCCACCGGATGTGCCCACTCCACCGTTTCGTGAGCCAGTTCTTTCGCTTTTGAGCGAACGCGGCTTCCTGAAAGCTCCGTACCCAAGGTACGTAATCGGCTAATATGCATATCTCCAGAAATGGGAACTCGTGCCTCGACAGAAGACGTCACCTCTCCGACGGCAATGAGACTCCGATTTTCAGGAATAGTATGGTGCAATTGGTCCAAAAATTGCATGAACGGTCGTGCACGTTCTCCCTGCGCCTCCAGTAGGTCCCACCGTCCCACAGCCTCTTCGACAGCAAAAATCCCTAGTGCTCCTAGTCTCTGCGCAAGATAGTCTCCTAACGAACCAAAAAGTCGTGTTAACCGGGCCACGGCCTGGTCAAGATCCTGGGGATGAAAGTGTTTAATGCCTCGCTCTTGAGCTTCTTCGAGACTTGCAATCTGCGTGGTAATTCCTACGTGACACGTGTCCTTTTGACATTGACGACAAATGGTACAGCCTAGAGCAACCATCGCCAGTGTCGCAAATCCAACCCGGTCTGCCCCTAAAAGAATCATCTTGAGCGCATCATCGCCACTGCGCATGCCGCCGTCGGCCCAAATTTCCACTCCGTCGCGCAAGTGGGCTTGGCTCAGCGCCGCGTGAACTATGGGCACGCCAATATCTGCAGGTAAGCCTACATGCCGGAGAGCATGCATGCGCGCCGCTCCTGTTCCACCGTCACTACCCGACAAGGTCACTACATCGGCCCCGGCCTTAACGATCCCCACCGCAATGGTGCCGATGTTCGGGACAATGGGAACCTTCACCACCACCCGCACGTCAGGATGTACCGCTCTCAATTCATCAATCAACTGGCGCAAGTCCTCAATCGAATACAAATCATGGTTATTGCTAGGGGAGATGAGATCGATGCCATATTGAGCGCGTCGCGCTTCAGCAACTTTTAAAGAGACTTTACGGCCAGGAAGATGTCCCCCTTCACCGGGCTTGGCGCCTTGACCAATTTTAATTTCAATGTATTGCGCCCCATTAATAAGCGCGGCATTAATTCCAAAGCGTCCCGACGCGATTTGGTATCCTCTCCAAGGATAATATTTACCGATCATGTCGGGGATTTCTCCGCCTTCGCCGTTCATGGAAACCATCTTCAAATCTCGGGCTGCCTCCGCATAAGCGCGAAATGCCGTCTCCCCTTGTGACCCAAATGACATTGAGGAAATGACAAAAGGGAGCGCGTATCCCCGTGTCGACACACGAGCCTTAACCGCAGAAATGCCATGCTCAGACACCCTTAGAACATGGCGTAGTTGCACGGGTTGTTTGGATTGAAGATCCAGTAACGCCTGGTGAAAAGTCCCACTCTCCATAGAGCCCTCCGCCAACTTGATGGCCGCTTTATACACATGAGTGGTGCTACGGGTAATATAACGAAGGCGCGTCTTTTCCTCGGCCAGCAATCCATGACGCAAGGATTGCATCCTCAATCGCCGATCTTCCCAAACATCATCCTCTACCGGGGCGTACGAAATAATCCCCATCAGCTCTGCCATGGCACCTGATAGGCCAATAGCGGAAAATGCCCGTCCGTATCCCACAAGTTCATGGGTTCCCATGGTCGAGATAATTTTCTCCAATCCTTGGTTCATCACCTCAACGACGGAAGAATACTGATTCGATTGCACCAATCCCCAGATGGCATAGGGCACCAAGGCGCTGGCCCCCATACCCAAAAGAAGCGCGGCGTCGTGTAGATGGCGAATGGCACTGCTGCGTACTATAATGCTCACCTGGCGTTGCAATTGTTGTTCGGCCAATGTTTTCTGAACCTCAGTCAAAGCCACTAAGGGATCTAAACTGATAGACCGTTCTCGCACATAGCTATCAGCATCATCTAAGATTACGATGGCGCTGCCGCGTCTCGCCGCCGTGCTCACCTTCTGAGCCACCCTCTCTGACGCCTCGCGTTCGGACATCCCAAGAGGCCAATTCATGGAAATAGTCTGCCATCTCCCAGAAAAACGATGGTGCAACTCGGTAAGATCGTCATCGTTTAGCCAGGGGTGCGATAGCCGAATAAGAGATTTTTCTGATGCCATGTTGAAAGCCGCTCGCCCGCCCAGCATTACGTCCAAGCGAAAGTGCTCACGTTCCCGTTCACGATCTAGCGCCGGGTTGGTCACAACCGCTACCGTCTCGTGCAGATAGTCCGCCACATTGACAATTCCGGTCGATAGCGATCCTAAAGGACCATCAAATCCGAGGGAGCCAATCGGTTCATGGGCGTCATTCTGCCAAGATCGAATGGTCTGAACATCATCGCTTTTCCAGCCATCCGCGGCCAACCGCCATTCCGGCAACGGCGCATTTGGAGTCATCTCGGTTTGTGATGCAAAGTGAGGGATGCTGGGTCGATTACTAAATTTATTAATAAGAGCACGTTCAATGGCTCCCGAGTGCACCACATGGGCGCGCCCCATACCGTGCCATCGGATGGCGACCACTTCTCCAGGAGCGATCGGGAATGGTTCTTTCACCCAGCGACTAGATGGTACAACCCCTGACTCCGAGGATAAAATATAGGCATCGTGGGTCTCTAAAAACCATAGCGGGCGAAGTCCTAAAGCATCGACAGCTGCGACCACAGAGCCGCGGCTCAGATATACAATCGCGGCTGGGCCTTGGGCCACTGGTGCCCAAAACGATTGGGCGTGACGCCAGCCCTCCTGAACCGCTTGTGGCAGTTTCTCCAACACCGCAGGACTAGGGGCAATCACCAATCGAATCGCTTCGGCAGGCTCAAGTCCATAACGTTGACACAGCCCCATAATTAGCCGATCTAAATTTTGTGAGTCACTGCCTTCTTGAACGGCTGTCAAACCTAGGCTATCCATATCCCTCATTAACCGATCAATGGTATTGATTTCTCCATTATGAGCGAGCCCCAAAAACGGCTGAACACGTCGTAAATCGGTAGCGGTATTGGTCGAAAATCGATTGTGGCCGATAACTGCACGACCTGAATAATCCTCCCCCCATTGCCCGCGCAGCACCTCCCGCAGCGCACGAGCACCGTTTCGAAGTTTTAATACGCCTACCGAATCACTTAAGGACGCCAATTGTGCCGGAAACACACGTTCAATAGCGTCCATTAATTCTTGAGCGCGAATCCGTTTGAGATGCTCTTTTCCCTCATAAAGGGCAGCCATGGCCCACAGCCCTTCATCGCCGTCCACCGCATCCCAGTGCGCCACGAGGGGGCGAAATTGGTGTGCTTCAAGCAGATTCCCTAGCTTCTCCGTGTTTTGACGAGACTCTACGACACGCATGGCGAGCGAGACCACCCAAAAACGACCATCGGTGGTACGCACGTCTATCCCAGCCTCTTCCAATCGGCGCTGCCACAAGCGATGTGGCAATTCGCCCATGATGCCCGTTCCATCAGTGCGGTGATGACTCTGTCCTGCTCGATGTTCCATTTGCTGAAGAGCTTGCACAGCACGATCCCATAACGGTTCGCCTTGTACGAGGGAGCTTTGTTTGGCTACGATGGCATAGATGGCACAGGCATCACGTTCCGTTCCGATAACTTTCCGAGTCAAGTCTGTAACAGCCAAATCCATAGCAAACTGCTCCTTTACATTACTAAAGAATGGTTCATAAGAAGAACGACAACGCCGAAGTAGTGAGGGAAATTGCTCTATTGGAACCCCTTCGAATCGATACAAGAGTGTCAAACAGGGGATACATAATTGGATCTATTATACACACGAAGTTATATTTATACAACAAAAAGATGCCTGCAGTCCCCCCTAGCGTCCTTCGTATATCCTGTTTGCCTCTTTGTGATACCATGAACATCATCAAAGGATGGTGAACTATGAGACTTTTCATAAAGTCCTTGAAGTATGGGATTAGGGAATTTGTGGCCGATGGCCCGCATTCGGAACCTCATTTTTATGCAAAACATGCCCGAGTC
>NZ_JBYCKN010000140.1:0-18756 GCF_057473405.1 Sulfobacillus sp. TH-112 | reverse complement strand
CGGATCAAAATATCACCGCCGTGTAGGATCCTTAGGATCGAGAACCTCTGGTGGTGGAGGTCGTGTGCATCCCGGGCGCAAGATGCCGGGACATATGGGCCATCAACGGGTCACGACGTTGCGGGTGCGAGTGGTGAAGGTCGACAGTGACCGGAATCTTCTCTTGATTCGCGGCTCGGTACCGGGTCCTAAAGGTTCATTGGTGATGGTGCGCGAATCAGTGCGTAACAAGAAAGGAGCCGTCTGATGCCAACCGTTAATGTGTACAATCTTTCGGGGGAAGTCGTCGGCGAGATGGAATTGTCCGAGCGGGTCTTTGAATCTCCGGTAAACATTGCCTTGCTCCATCAAGCCGTTGTGGTGCATCAAGCCAATCAGCGGGCTGGCCGTGCGGAGACTAAGACGCGAAGCCAGGTTCGTGGTGGCGGCCGTAAGCCTTGGCGTCAAAAGGGTACTGGTCGGGCTCGGGCGGGCACGACGCGTGCTCCTCACTGGCGGCATGGGGGAGTGGCCTTTGGTCCCCACGCCCGTGACTTTAGCATGAAGTTTCCTCGCAAGATGCGGCGAGCCGCTATTCGGCAAGCTCTGTCGGCGAAGTTTCGGGACCAGGAACTGACCATAGTGGACAGTCTGAAAACCTCAGAGTCTCGCACGCGCCTTATGTTGGAAGCGTTAGACAAATTGCAGTTGGGCCGTAACGTGCTTTTTGTGACGGCGGAGCCCGAAAATGGGCTAAAGCTTTCGGTGCGTAACCTGAAAGATGTGACCACAACGACAGCACAAAGTCTTAACGTATACAACTTACTGAAGTATCACCGTTTAGTGCTCGATAAGAGTGCGGTGGCGGCGGTGGAAGGGGTGTTCGCCGGATGAGTCCCTATGACGTCCTGAAGCGGCCGATTATTACCGAGGCCAGCACCGACGCAATGGAATTGAATAAATACACGTTTGAGGTGGATGCACGGGCCAATAAGGTGCAGATTCGTCGAGCGGTGGAAGAAATCTTTAAGGTGCGTGTCACCAAAGTGAACACCATGTGGGTGCCGGGTAAGACCAAACGCCGCGGATACTCTGTCGGCCGGACTCCCGAAAAGAAAAAGGCCATTGTGACGTTGGCGCCTGGTGACACGATTGAGATTTTTGAAGGGGTATAACGAAGGAGGAGGGTAATATGCCAGTACGCAAAATGAAACCGACCTCCCCCGGAGTTCGGCAGATGACAGTCTCCACCTTTTCGGAGATCACAAAGAAGAAACCGGAAAAGTCCTTGACACAGGGCATGCACCGTAAGGCTGGCCGAAACCACTATGGGCGCATTACGGTACGTCATCGTGGCGGTGGAACAAAGCGTCTTTATCGCGTGATTGACTTTAAGCGACAGAAACTGAATGTCCCAGCGACGGTACTCGCCATAGAATATGACCCCTTTCGTACGGCGCGGATTGCTCTTTTAGAGTACGCCGACGGCGAAAAGTCCTATATATTGGCACCGCTTGGTTTAAAGGTGGGGGATTCGGTGCAAGCCGGACCGGGATCTGACATTAAGCCAGGCAACGCCCTATTGCTGCAGGATATCCCAGTGGGAACGGTGGTTCATGCCGTTGAAATGCATCCCGGGCGCGGCGCCCAGTTGGCGCGCTCCGCAGGAACCTCGGCCCAACTCGCAGCCCGTGAAGGACGCTACGCGCTTTTGCGGTTGCCCTCTGGGGAGTTGCGTCGGGTACCGACGCAGTGCATGGCCACGGTGGGGCAAGTGGGAAATGTGGAACATGAGAACATTACCATCGGAAAAGCAGGTCGCAATCGTTGGCTGGGAAAGCGTCCCTCCGTTCGAGGAGTGGTAATGAACCCGGTCGACCACCCGCACGGCGGTGGTGAAGGTAAAGCCCCGATCGGACGCAAGCACCCTGTAACCCCATGGGGCAAGCCCGCTCTCGGTAAGAAGACTAGGAAAAAGCGAAAGGCTTCGGATCGATTAATTGTCCGACGCCGGAAGTAGGAGGCGAAACATGGGTCGTTCGGTAAAAAAGGGACCTTATATCCAAGAGAGCCTCTTAAAGAAAGTTGAGGCGCAAAATGGTCGCAATGAACATCGTGTCATAAAAACCTGGGCGCGTTCCTCGACGATTGTGCCAGACATGGTTGGACACACCATCGCGGTCCATGATGGGCGACGTCACGTTCCCATCTATATTAGTGAAGAAATGGTCGGTCATAAGTTGGGAGAGTTTGCGCCTACCCGTACATTCAAGGGTCACGCGGACAAGTCCGAACGTTCGACCGGCGTGCGATAGGGGGAGACGCAAATGGCAGACGTAGGAGAAGCACGGGCGCATGTACGCCACGTTCGAATTGCGCCTCGGAAAGTGCGTATCGTGGTCAATCTTATTCGCGGTAAAAATATTCGCGATGCTGAGGCCATTCTTCGGCACACCCCCAAGCGAGCTTCGAAAGTAGTGGCGAAGCTGATTCAAAGCGCAGCGGCCAATGCCCAGAATAATCACGACCTCGACCCGGGCGATTTATTTGTTTCAGAGATTTGGGTTGATGGAGGTCCGATTCTGAAGAGGATTCATCCGCGTAGTCGGGGACAGGCGTTTCCGATTATGAAGCGCACCAGTCACATCTCCGTGGTACTACGTCCACGGCACCAGAGTTAAGGGGGGAAGAGCGTGGGGCAAAAGATCCATCCAAAGGGATTTAGACTAGGTATCGTTAAAGCATGGGATTCACGTTGGTACAGCGCCGAAAAGGCTGCCCCGGAGCTCATCGGTGAAGACTTTAAGATTCGTCGCTATGTGAAAAAGCGTCACTATAATGCTGGGGTGTCGCGGGTCGAGATAGAGCGTAGCGCGGGCAGCAAGCTTAAAGTGACGGTGCACACCGGCAAACCGGGAATGGTGATTGGCAAGGGCGGCGTTGGCGTCGAGCAGCTGAAAAAGGATCTTGAAGCGCTCTCGAAGAAGCAGGTTAATCTCAATATTGTGGAAGTAAAATCGCCTGAGACGGATGCTCAATTGGTGGCGGAATCGGTTGCGAGCCAACTGGAAAAGCGCATTGCCTTTAAGCGAGCGATGAAACAGTCGGTGCAGCGGGCGATGCGGCAGAATGCCAAGGGCATCAAGATTATGGTGAGTGGTCGTTTGGGTGGCGCGGAAATTGCCCGGCGCGAATGGACTTGGGAAGGGTCTATTCCATTGCATACGCTGCGTGCTGACATCGACTATGGATTTGCTGAAGCACACACCACCTACGGTGTTATCGGAGTGAAAGTATGGATTTATAAGGGTCAGGTGTTGCCGGGCCGGGTAGCACGTCCAGCAGCCGGATCGGAAGGAGGGCGCTAGGGTGTTACAGCCGAAACGCACAAAATATCGCAAAATGCACCGCGGACGTATGAAGGGTAAGGCCCATCGTGGCAATACCTTGAGTTTTGGAGAGTACGGTCTGCAGGCGTTGGAGCCGGCATGGATTACCGATCGTCAGATTGAGGCCGCACGTGTGGCTTTAACCCGATATATTCGCCGTGGAGGGAAAGTGTGGATTACCATTTTTCCCGACAAGCCTGTGACCAAAAAGCCGGCGGAAACGCGGCAGGGCTCTGGGAAAGGCAATGTGGAGTTTTGGGTGGCGGTCGTGAAGCCGGACCGCATTATGTTTGAGCTCGCCGGCGTTCCCGAAGAGGTAGCTCGGGAGGCCATGCGGCTAGCGGCTCACAAGCTCCCCATCCGGACCCGGTTTGTAAAGCGAGAAGAGTCAGGAGAGAATGCGCATGAAGCCTAAGGAACTGAGAGATCTGTCGCAAGACGAGCTCACGGCGCAATTAAAAACCTTAAAAGAACAGCTGTTCCGGTTGCGTTTTCAATTAGCGACGGCGCAATTGGAGAACCCCATGCGTATCCGCCAGGTGAAGAAAGATATCGCTCGGGTGCATACCATTCTGCGTGAACGTGAGTTGCACGAGAATGCAAGATAAGGGGGGGGAACATGGCTGAGGCACAAGGGAAGCGCAAGCTCCGTGAGGGAGTGGTTGTCAGCGACAAGATGAATAAGACAGTCGTGGTAGCGGTAGAGTCATTGGTATCGCATCCGATGTACGGACGTCGTATTCGTCGCACTAAGCGGTATAAGGCACACGACGAGAACAACACGTGCAAAACAGGTGATCGGGTGCGCATTGAGGAGACGAGACCGCTATCGAAAGACAAGAACTGGCGGGTTGTGGATATTTTAGGCCACCAAAAAGACTAAGTGTTGGTGAGGAAAGGAGGATAACCCGATGATCCAGCCGCAAACGCGTTTGCGGGTCGCCGATAATACCGGAGCGAAGGAACTTATGTGTATCCGGGTATTGGGAGGCTCTTATCGCAAATACGGTAATATTGGTGATGTGATTGTGTGTGCTGTTAAATCCGCTTCGCCCGGGGGCGTGGTCAAGAAGGGCGATGTGGTGAAGGCGGTCATCGTTCGCACCAAGACTGGGTGCAATCGCACTGACGGTTCACACATTAAATTTGATGAGAACGCGGCCGTGATTTTGCGTGGGGATGATAAAGAGCCCCGCGGGACGCGTATTTTTGGACCTGTGGCGCGTGAACTGCGCGAGCGCGATTACATGAAGATTATCTCGCTAGCCCCGGAAGTCCTATAGGGCACAAGAGAGAGAGGAGGGACGAGGGTGCACGTAAAGAAAGGCGATTTGGTTAAGGTTATTGCAGGCCGTGAAAAGGGCAAAGAGGGACGGATTATCGAATCGCGACCCAAGGAGAGCCGGGTGATAGTTGAGAAGCTCAATTTGGTCAAGCGACACCAAAAACCGACTGAGGCGATGCCGGAAGGTGGCATTATTACCAAAGAAGCTCCCATCCACGTCTCCAATGTCATGATTATTTGCAAGTCCTGCAAAAAGCCCACCCGTATCGCGAAAAAGATTCAAGATGACGGAAAAAAAGTTCGGGCGTGTAAGCATTGTGGGGCCACGCTTGATTAAGGGCGGAAAGGAATAAACAGACGATGGCAATTGAGTCGGCGTTGAAAGAGCGCTATCAGAGCGAAGTGATACCGGCCCTTATGGAGCGGTTTCATTATAAAAATCCCATGGAAGTGCCGAAAATCGCCAAGATTGTGGTGAACATGGGTGTGGGTGATGCAGTAGGAAATTCGAAAGCCATGGATTCGGCGGTGGATGATCTTACCCGGATTACGGGCCAGAAGCCGTTGGTGACGCGGGCGAAGAAGTCAATCGCTTCTTTTAAGATTCGTGAAAACATGCCTATTGGGGCGAAGGTAACCCTCAGAGGGCAACGGATGTACGACTTTCTTGAAAAGTTGTTCTATATTGCCCTACCCCGCGTGCGGGACTTTCGGGGATTATCTACCCGAGGATTTGACGGGCGGGGCAGCTATACGTTAGGGATTCGCGAACAGATTATTTTTCCAGAGGTCGATTACGATAAGGTTGATAAATTGCGCGGTATGGACATCACCTTGGTGACTACAGCGAACACCGATGAAGAGGCACAGGTGTTGCTCACAATGCTGGGGATGCCCTTGCAGCAGCACCGATAAGGAGGGCGATTATGGCCAAAAAATCACTCATTGCCAAAGCCAAGCGCAAGCAGAAATTTGGTGTAAGACAGTATCATCGTTGCCAACTGTGTGGGCGGCCCCACGGGTATTTACGGGACTTCGGGCTCTGTCGGCTATGTTTTCGGCAATTAGCGCATCAAGGAGAAATTCCGGGCGTGCGTAAGGCGAGTTGGTAACGAAAGGAAAGGAGGATCGTCGTGACTGATCCCATTGCGGACATGTTAACGCGCATTCGCAACGCCAATGTTGTGTATCGCGAGGTAGTGGATGTACCAGGGTCGCGTATGAAGCGGGCTTTGGCTCACATTCTCAAAGAAGAGGGTTTTATTCGCGAGTTTGAAATTGTCGAGGACGGCAAACAAGGTGTGATCCGAATGCACTTGAAATACGGTGCCAATCGGGAGCGTGTCATTAGTGGACTGAAGCGGATTAGCCGGCCGGGTCTTAGAGTGTACGCCGGAAGCGATGAGTTGCCCCGAGTACTCGGTGGTCTAGGCATCGCGATTTTGTCGACGTCACATGGCGTAATGACCGAAAAGCGCGCGCGCGAAGAGCATATCGGCGGCGAGGTATTGTGCTACGTATGGTAGCCGACCGGACGAAGGAGGAAGGGTAGCATGTCACGGATAGGAAAGGTGCCCATTACCATACCAAGTGGTGTGGAAGTCCAGTTGGATGGACAGCGGGTGACAGTGAAGGGCGCCCGCGGCACGTTGGAGCGCACCCTGCGGCCGGAAGTGCGACTTGAAATTGAGGGTACTACGTTGCGAGTCGTGCCTATTGATGACAGTGGTGCGGCGCGCGCTCAATGGGGACTGTGGCGGACATTAGTGTCCAATATGGTTGAAGGGGTCTCGAAAGGCTTCGAAAAGCACTTGGAACTGGCGGGCGTTGGATACCGAGCGTCAAAGCAGGGGCAGAAATTGGTATTGACGGTCGGGTTTTCCCACCCGGTGAACATTGAACCGCCCGAGGGCATCGAATTTGACGTCCCCAATCCGACCAACGTGATGGTCAGGGGATACGATCGCGAAGTGGTGGGCGAAATTGCTGCCAAGATTCGTGGTGTACGGCCCCCGGAACCATATAAAGGCAAGGGTATCCACTATAAGGGCGAAAGAATTCGACGTAAGGTCGGAAAGACCGGAAAGAAGTGAGGGATTAAACGTGTACAAGCGATTTGACAGGAACGCGGCACGTCGAAAGCGCCATTTGCGTATTCGTGGCAAGGTCAAAGGGACTACCGAGCGTCCGCGCCTTAATGTCTTTCGATCCAACCTAAACATTTACGCGCAGGTGATTGACGATACGGTCGGCAAGACGATTGCCCAAGCGTCGACGCAGGAAGCGGCATTACGAAGTCAGCCAGGACGTCTTACGATTGCTAAGGCTACAGAGGTCGGACGTCTCGTGGCAGAGCGAGCGATTGAACGCGGCGTGAAAGCCGTTGTGTTTGATCGGGGCGGCTATCGCTATCATGGACGTGTCAAGGCTCTCGCTGATGCAGCGAGAGACGCGGGACTAGACTTCTAGATAAGGAGGCAAACATGGCACGAGGACAAACACAACCGGGCGACGATAAGCGTGGCGCGGGCGAATTTAAAGAAAAAGTTGTGGCCATCAATCGTGTGGCTAAAGTGGTCAAGGGAGGCCGGCGATTTAGCTTTAGTGCGCTGGTGGTGGTAGGCGACGAGAATGGCAAAGTGGGCGTGGGCTTAGGGAAGGCGGCAGAAATTCCAGAAGCCATTCGCAAGGGGATCGAGGACGCTAAGAAGCACATGATTGTGGTGCCGCGTCTGGGTACGACCATTCCGCACCAAGTTATTGGCACGTTTGGAGCTGGGAGAGTGCTGCTTAAACCAGCTGCTCCGGGTACTGGAGTGATTGCCGGCGGCGCAGTACGTGCAGTCCTAGAGGCGGCAGGGATTCGGGATGTGCTGAGCAAGTCGCTAGGAACGGCGAACCCCAACAACGTGGTTGCCGCTACCATGCAGGGATTAAAGGAGCTTAAGAGTGCTCACCACGTGGCGAAGCTCCGCGGCCTTACCTTGCAGCAGGTGTTAGGGGGGGCACACCATGGCTAGGATTCGTATTACATTGGTTAAGAGTCCTATTGGCTATGCGGAGGAACAAAAGGCGACTGTGAAGTCCTTGGGTCTCGGCAAAATGTGGCGTACAGTAGAGCATGACGATAATCCCTCTATCCGCGGAATGGTGCATAAGGTGCGCCATCTCGTGCATGTGGAAGAGGTTGAGGAAGGAAGAGAGTAAATGCGACTCAATGACTTACGACCGGCAGCAGGATCGCATCAGAAGAAAACTCGTCGTGGGCGTGGACTGGGATCGGGACTCGGTAAGACCGCAGGCCGAGGCCATAAGGGTCAAAAAGCACGTTCAGGTGGCTCTATTCGGCCCGGGTTTGAAGGCGGACAGATGCCGTTGCAACGGCGTTTGCCGAAGCGTGGTTTCAAAAATCCGTTTCGGGTCGAGTTCGAAGTGGTGAACTTGGCTGAATTGAATCAGTTTGAGCCGGGCACTGTCGTCACAGTGGCGTTATTGCGGGAGCATCGCTTGGTGCGCCGTAGTCTCCCCGTGAAAATTCTCGGCGACGGTGAGATCAGTCACGCGCTAGTGATTCAGGCGAACGCCTTCTCTAAGTCTGCCAAGGAGAAAATTGAGGCGGCTTCGGGACGGGCAGAGGTGATTTAAGTGGCCCAAAATGCCATGGGGGCACTTAGAGGCTCTCAATTGATGAAGCGACTGTTGTTTACCCTGGGGATGCTGGTGGTGTTCCGGATTGGAGCTCACATCCCGATTCCCGGGGTAAATGCGACTGTCATTCAGGCGCTATTTAAGCAGGGGGCAAGCATCTTTGCTTTGCTGAACCTGTTTAGTGGGGGTGCCACGGCGACACTGTCCATTTTCGCTCTGAGTATCATCCCCTATATCAATGCGAGTATTATTATGCAACTGATGACGGTGGTTATTCCCACCGTGGAAGAGTGGGGCAAAGAGGGCGAAGAGGGCCAGAAGAAGATGGCGCGGGTGACTCGGTGGCTGTCTGTGGGTATTGGATTCCTCCAGTCGGTGGGCGTATCGTATTACTTGTATCGCTATACGTCGTCCAGTGGACAACATGTCTATATACATCACAATATCGCGTCGCTGTTTTTCACGGCTATCTTGCTATTGGCGGGTTCCACGTTCTTGATGTGGATCGGCGAGCAAATTACCGACAAGGGCGTAGGTAATGGGATTTCGCTCTTGGTCATGTTCGGAATCGTTTCCCGCTTGCCCTATGGGATAGAGACTCTCGCGCAGTATGTCACCGCCGGAGTGCTCAGTATTCCTAAGCTGGTCATATTCCTGATTGTGGCGCTGATTATTATTGCGGCCGTGGTGTATGTGAATGAGGGGCAGCGGAAGGTTCCGGTACAGTATCCGAAACGCGTGGTGGGACGGCGAATTTATCAGGGACAAAACACACATTTGCCGATCCGGGTTAATCAGGCCGGGGTGATTCCGGTGATTTTCGCGATTTCGCTGCTCATTTTGCCGGTCACGATTTCTCAGTTCTTTAAGGGAAATTGGGTGACGGTATTTAATCACTATTTTGGGTTCACGGCCCCCCTGTACATTATTCTTGAGTTTTTGTTGGTCGTGGTATTCACCTTCTTTTATACCCAAGTAGTGTTTAAAGTGGATGATGTGGCTGATAATCTGAAAAAGGCGGGCGGGCATATTCCAGGAATTCGCCCAGGCCGTCCGACGGCAGACTATCTGGCACGGGTGAGTGGGCGCTTAACCTTTGTGGGTGCGGTATTCCTTGGTATTGTGGCCATCTTGCCAAGTTTTATGACTATGGCCATGGGCATCAATATGTATTTTGGGGGCACATCCTTACTGATTATTGTGGGAGTGTCGCTAGATACATTGAAGCAGATGCAGGCACAAATGGTCATGCAACAATATCAAGGATTTATGAAATAGGGGGATACAGATGCAACTAGTGCTGCTTGGACCCCCGGGGTCAGGAAAAGGAACACAGGCCAAGCTGCTTGCCCAGGCGCTTAACGTACCGCATGTCTCCACCGGAGATATTTTTCGTAAGAATCTCAGTGAGGGTACCGAACTGGGACGCACTGCGCAGAGGTATTTGAACGCAGGGACCCTAGTCCCTGATGACATTACTGAGCGTATGGTGCGAGGTCGTCTCGAAGAGCGGGATGCCGAGTTGGGCTTTATCTTGGATGGGTTTCCTCGCAACGTGTCTCAGGGAGAGCACTTTGGCCACATGCTTGACGAGTTGGG
The DNA here is from genome assembly GCF_057473405.1 of Sulfobacillus sp. TH-112. NCBI lineage: Bacteria > Bacillati > Bacillota > Clostridia > Eubacteriales > Clostridiales Family XVII. Incertae Sedis > Sulfobacillus > Sulfobacillus sp. TH-112. Next base: position 8,856 of record NZ_JBYCKN010000140.1, on the reverse strand, counting down.
GCGGCAGCTCACGGCCGTGATATATCTACGGGTGCGCTCGTCGGTGTTGATTGAGCGCATTACGGGGCGCCGAGCCTGCCCGAATTGCGGCGCTACGTATCATATTGCCATGAACCCTCCGCGAGAAAGTGGCATATGTGATGTGTGTGGTACAGCGCTCGTGCAGCGTCAAGATGATTCTGAGGAGACGGTTTCGACCCGTCTTCAGGTGTACGAATCCGAGACGGCGCCGTTGGTGGCCTTGTATCAGGCCCAGGGACTTTTGGCGGAGTTTGACGGCGAACAGTCGGTGTCGCAAATAACGGCAGCGGTGGAAAAATACTTGGAGGCTTTCCGTGATTGAACTCAAAAGTGCCCGAGATCGGGAGAAGATGCGGCATGCAGGGCAGGTCGTGGCCGAAGTGCTGGCTATCTTGCGCCAGTCGGTTCGACCGGGAATGACCACGCGCGATCTCGACGTGATTGCGGACCAAGAAATTCGCGCTCGCGGTGGAGATCCTGTGTTCAAGGGCTATAATGGTTATCCCGCGAGCGTGTGCATTTCCATCAATGAACAGGTAGTGCACGGGATTCCCGGCGATCGGGTAGTACAACCCGGGGACCTTGTGAGCATTGATCTGGGGGCCACGGTGGAGGGTTTTGTTGGTGACTCGGCCCTCAGTCTCTTCGTCGGAGAGCCTCCTAGTGCACAGGCCGCGGAATTACTGCGCGTGACCGAAGAGGCACTCTATCAAGGGATTAATGCAGCACGTGTTGGCGAACGACTGGGCGATATTGGTGCTGCGGTACAAACGTATGTGGAATCCCACGGATTTTCTGTGGTGCGGGACTTCGTGGGCCATGGGATTGGACGACAGATGCACGAGGATCCTCAGGTACCCAATTATGGGACCCGAGGTCGTGGAATGCTTTTGCGGCCCGGTTTAGCTATTGCTATTGAGCCAATGGTTAATGTTGGAGGACATGAGGTCGACGTCCTCCATGATGGATGGACCGTCGTCACGAGAGATAAGAGCCTCTCGGCACACTTTGAGCACACCATTTTCATAAATGAAGATGGCCCAGAAATCCTGACTGCAATTTTGTGAGAAATCGGGTATAATGGATCGGATACTGTTGGGGATACTGTCGCTCGTGTTTGGGCAAAATTGTCAGTGCAGGAAGTTCATAGTGCGATGAGGGGGGAAATCTTTGGCGAAGGAAGACGCGATTGAGGTCGAGGGTACGGTTATCGAACCGTTGCCTAATGCGATGTTCCGAGTGGAATTATCCAATGGTCATAAAGTTTTGGCCCACGTCTCAGGGAAGATCCGGATGCACTTTATTAAGATCTTACCCGGCGACAAGGTGACGATTCAACTGTCACCCTACGATTTAACGCGTGGTCGCATTACCTACCGTTATAAGTAGCGGGGAGGAAGTTCAGGAGAGGAGGAGATCGCATGAAGATTCGGGCGTCCGTGAAGCCGGTGTGTGAAAAGTGCAAGGTGATTAAGCGCCATGGGCGTGTAATGGTCATCTGCGAGAACCCCAAGCACAAGCAGGCGCAAGGATAAAGTTACCGTAAGAGAAGAAACGGCAAGGAGGATATTTGAGTGGCGCGTATCTCAGGAATTGATTTACCACGGGACAAGCGTGTTGAAGCGGCGTTGCCGTACATCTACGGCATTGGTTGGCCAGCATCACGTGTCATATTAGCAGAAAGTCAAGTCGACCCTGACACCCGAGTGCGAGATCTGACCGAAGACGAAGTGAGCCGAATCCGCGAGGTGATTGATCGCGATTGGCGCGTCGAAGGCGACTTGCGCCGCGAGGTGCAAATGAGTATCAAGCGACTTATTGATATTGGTTCATACCGAGGATTGCGGCATCGCCGCGGTTTGCCAGTGCGCGGTCAGCGCACGAAAACCAATGCACGCACGCGCAAGGGGCCGCGTCGTACGGTGGGTGGCAAGAAGAAGAAGTAAGGTCTTTTAGTAGCGATTCTACTGGTAGTCTGAATTAGTTTAGGGAGGGGTTTCTGGCCATATGCCAACGCGTCGTACAGCAAGGACAAAGCGTCGTGATCGTCGTCACGTCGACCGAGGAACAGCGCATATTCGTTCGACCTTTAATAATACAATCGTGACCATTACTGATACCCAGGGAAACACCCTATCGTGGGCGTCCGCGGGAGGCTCAGGATTCAAGGGATCGCGTAAGAGCACGCCATTTGCGGCGCAATTAGCGGCCGAGACGGCGGCCAAAGGGGCCATGGAATATGGCCTTAAAGAAGTCGAGGTGCTGGTCAAAGGACCAGGATCGGGTCGAGAGGCCGCTATTCGGTCCCTACAGTCAGCAGGACTTGAGGTTAGCATGATTAAAGATGTGACCCCAATTCCGCACAATGGATGTCGACCGCCGAAGCGGCGTCGAGTTTAGCATACAGAAAGGAAGGAGGCGCACACAATGGCACGATATACAGGACCCGTTTGTAAGTTATGTCGACGGGAAGGAACCAAATTGTATTTGAAGGGTGAAAAGTGTTTCACCGATAAGTGTGCAGTGGTGAGACGGCCGTTTCCACCCGGACAGCACGGACAAGGGCGCCGTAAACTTTCTGAGTACGGGGTACAGTTGCGAGAAAAGCAAAAGGCACGCCGGACCTACGGGGTCATGGAGGGCCAATTTGCCCGGTACTTCGAGAAAGCAGAGCGGCGGGAAGGCGTCACTGGTGAGGTGCTGTTGCAGGCCTTAGAGCGTCGTTTGGACAATGTCGTGTATCGGTTGGGACTTGCGTCATCGCGAGCTGAGGCACGGCAATTGGTCCGGCACAATCACTTCCAGGTGAATGGACGACGAGTGAATATTCCTTCGTTCTCCGTCAAGCCCGGTGATGTTATCGAAGTACGAGAGGCGAGTCGGCAAAAGCCACGATTTAAGCAGATGGCTGAGATTACCTCACGGTTAGTCCCAGCTTGGCTGGAAGTGAACTCGGAGGCCTTGCGTGGCACAGTTCTTCGTTTGCCCAACCGCGACGAGATTGATGCCCCAGTACAGGAGCAGTTGATTGTTGAGTGGTACTCACGCGTTTAGGTGAAACCTTGGGAGTTATCGAAAGGGGGCAAGGCCTGCTTGGGCGGGCTGGTGGAATGACCGAAATCGAGAAGCCGGAAATTCGACGGGTTGATGATGGCAATGAGCCTAATTATGGGCAGTTTGTGGTGGAACCTCTAGACAGGGGATATGGCATCACACTGGGTAATTCACTGAGGAGGATATTATTATCTTCGCTCCCTGGGACGGCGGTAACGTCTGTCCGGATTGAGGGCGTTCTTCATGAGTTTTCGGTCATTCCGGGCGTCCTGGAGGATACGGCGGACATTATACTCAATTTGAAGCGACTCGCTTTGAAATCGTGGTCCGATGATGTGAAAACCCTGCATGTAGACAAAGAGGGACCGTGCGAGGTGACGGCCGGAGACATCTTGGCCGATGCGGACGTGGATATTTTGGATCCCAGTCAGCACATTGCCTATGTTGACGAGGGGTCGCGGTTTTCGATGGAAATGACCATTGAGCGTGGCCGAGGCTATGTGCCTGCAGATAAGAATAAACGCTCGGACCAGGCGATCGGAGTGATCCCCGTAGACTCGATTTTTAGTCCTGTCGTCAAGGCGAACTGGCGGGTTGAGGATACCCGCGTGGGTCACAGAACGGACTACGATCGGTTGACTCTCGAGGTCTGGACTGATGGTTCATTGAGCCCCGAAGAAGCGGTCTCTATGGGCAGCAAGATTCTATCAGACCATTTGCGGCTGTTCGTGAACCTGACTGACGGCGTGCCTGGCGTGGAAATTGGCGTCGAGCGCGAAGAGGATAAGCGTGACCGGCTGTTAGAGATGCCGATTGAGGAATTGGACTTGTCAGTGCGCTCTTTCAATTGTCTTAAACGAGCGGGCATTAATACGGTGGGCGAACTGACCAACAAGTCCGACGAGGACATGATGAAAGTGCGTAACCTGGGGAAAAAGTCCCTTGAGGAAGTCAAGGAAAAGCTCGAAGGACTGGGGTTATCATTGCGGCCGTCTGAGGAGTAAATTGCGGCATACGTCGTGGACAGCTAAATTATTCGTTTAAAGGAGATAGAAGGATGCCTGGAAATCATCGCAAATTAGGTCGTAACGGCGGTCATCGTCGGGCCATGATGCGAAATCTGGTGACATCATTTCTTCGCGAAGAGCGCATTCAGACTACAGTGACGCGAGCGCGTGAGGTGAACCGCGTCGCGGAGCATATGATTACGCTAGGTAAAAAGGGAGATTTGGCGGCTCGCCGCCAAGCCTTGGCCTACATTCTGGATGAAGATGTTGTTACTAAGCTATTCGTTACCTTGGCACCACGGTACCAAGAGCGAACGGGTGGTTACACTCGGATTATGCGGACTGGTTTCCGCGATGGAGATGCTGCTCCGATGGCTATCTTGGAACTGGTGTAATCTTGGAACGCAATACGGGCGACACGGCACTGAGTGCTGTGTCGCCTTTGTCACCCGATGGTGAAACGACACGGCAACTGTCTCTAGTCGTCCGCTATGATGGTACGGAATACCACGGATTTCAACGTCAAGAGAATGCCGCGACGATTCAGGGGGAACTAGAACGGGTCTTGCGCGGATTATTCGGGCCCGGTGATGCCATCGGCGGGAGTCGGACAGACAGCGGGGTGCATGCTCGCGAGCAGATAGTGGTTTGGACAGGCGAGGTGACGGTGCCTTTGGAGCGCCTGGCGCGAGTGTTGAATTATCGATTGCCGAGGGACATCCAAGTGGTGGCCGTGGGACATTCGGCACGCGGATGGGACCCACGCCGGGCGCATGGTATTAAGCACTACGGCTACCGAATTTGGCGTGGATCGGCTCCTCCTCCTTTAGAATGGTATCGCTATGTATATTGGACTCAACGGCCGACTGATTGGGAGCAGTTGAGCGAACAGGCCACGAAGTTTATGGGGACCCATGACTTTTGTGCCTTTCGCACCGAGGGCTCTAGTGCCGGTACCACAACGCGGCATATTACGGAAAGTTACTGGACTCAGGACGCCGATGGTCTCCTATGGTGCTATCACGTTGCTGGTGATGGGTTTTTATACCGTATGGTCCGTCATATGGTGGGTGCGATGCTGAAGGCCGCGTCGCCCGAGGGGGACCGGAGCTTGATTGATCAGGGATTACTATATCCCCAGGTGAAGGTGACACCGCTTGCTCCGGCTGGTGGTCTCACCCTAGAGCGCATGATCTTGCAGGAGGAGGAGGTTCAGTATGTTTCGGGAAGTGGTGCTGGGGTTGGGAAACAACCCGATGGTGGAGGGGACAGTTAAACGGTATGGGATGCAGTTCGGGGCTGCGCGGTTTGTGGCAGGCAGTACCTTGCCCCAAGCTATTGAAAGAATACGAGAGATTAATAGTCGCGGAATCGCCGTGACATTGGATCACCTCGGTGAGGCAGAAAAGTATGAAGAGGCAGCTCTTGAGCACAAGGACAGCTATCTAGAGATGCTCTATGTCATCCAGAAAAGTGTGGTGAACGCCAATGTGTCCCTCAAGCTGACGATGATGGGTCTGGCTTTAAATGAGGATCTCGGACGGCAACACCTTATGGAGATTGTGGAAAAAGCGGCTAAGTATGATAACTTCGTGCGTATCGACATGGAGGATACGCCGTGGACGGATGTGACCCTTTCCCTGCTTGAGAACGCCTATGCTGCGTATCCAGGGCACGTGGGCGTTGTCTTACAGGCCTATCTCTATCGCACCATGGAGGATCTGAAGCGATTGTCCCATCCTCCCAAGAATTTCCGCATCGTCAAGGGAGCGTATATGGAGCCGGTATCGGTGGCATTCCCATCTAAACAGGATGTGGATGAGAATTATATCAGGCTGGTTCAGACATCCTTGGAATTAGGCAATTACACCGCGATTGCCACGCATGATGAGCAACTGATCGGACGGGTGCTCAAATTAATTCACGAACAAAATATTCCTTTTGATAGGTTTGAGTTTCAAATGCTTTATGGGGTAAAATTTTCATTGCTTGAAAGTCTAGCGCAGCAAGGTTATCGCACACGGGTTTATGTTCCTTATGGGGAAGACTGGTATGCGTATTATGTTCGGCGAATTGCCGAACGTCCCGCCAATCTCCTCTTTTTTGCTCGGGCCCTCATCGATAGGAAGTAGCCATGAGTGCGAGGACTGGGCGGGATGGCGTGACAGACCAAGAGATGGCATGTGATACATTTCACTGGAGGTGTAGATATGGCCGAACGCGATCAAGCGATAGATCGGTTAGATGCAATATTTAGTCGGATTAGTCGCATTTCAAGACGTCAGATGCCCGATGATACGTTAACGTTCGGACAGTTTGCGGTATTACGGATGTTATTTCAGCATGGACCCATGGCGATGGGAACAATTGCTGAGAGTCTCGGTATCTCTCTTGCCGGCGCAACCGGTATTATTGACCGGTTAGTGAATCAGGGTGTGGTTGACCGCACCCGAAGTCGTGAGGATCGGCGCGTAGTGTGGATTGATTTAAGTAGCGAGGGTCGCGAGCGGATGGTGGGATTACAAGGAGAGCGGCACCAAAAAATGCGCGACTTGTTAAAGCCGCTTCAGGCTGATGAAATCGAAACCTTGGTAGGTCTTTTAGAGCGGGTCGCGGAGAGTGCTGAACAACAGGGGCAGGCTGCAGAATAGAGTAAGCGCGGGGATGCTGGAAGTGGCCTTTCGGTCCCTACTCCGAACCATGTGTATGGTATGATGGGCTAAAACTACCCACTACCAGGGGGGCATGAAGATGAAAGTGGTCGTGACTGGCGCGAGCGGGTATATCGGTAAAGCGATCTTGTCAAGCCTAACAGGAAGCCATTACGATGTCATCGCACTCGCCAGGCATAGGTCGTCTTCGCAATCCAATGCGGTGATGTGGGAGGAAAAGGACGTTTTTTCGCCAGATCTGGCACGCACATTCACGGGTGCTGATGCCGTGGTACATTTGATTGGGATCATTCGAGAAGTCCCCGCGGAAGGGATCACCTTCCAACGGATGCATGTAGAAGCATCCCACCACGTGCTCGCGGCAATGCAAGAGGCTCATGTGAGTCGACTTATTCATATATCGGCCTTAGGAACTAGACCTCACGCGCACTCCCAGTATCATCGGACCAAATGGGACGCGGAGCAGGTGGTTCATTCCCATGATGAGCTTGTCTCCACCATTATTCGCCCATCGCTGGTATTTGGCGATGGCTCCCCTTTTTTTGCGATGTTAAGGCAACTGGCAGCACTTCCCGCAGTGCCCGTGCCCGGGGATGGCACGACCCTTTTTCAACCAGTCTATCGAGGCGACCTGGCGGCTCTCATTGCGGCATTAGTATCCGACTCATCGGCTGGTGGTCTCACGTTAGAAGTGGGAGGTCCAGAGCAATTTACCCTTAATGATTTATATAACATCATGGGGGACCAAATTCATCGTCGACATCCTCCCAAGATGCATATTCCTATGGGGGTAATGAGCACCTTGGCTCATCTTAGTCGGATTTTGCCTGTCCCCATTACCTCTGACCAGTTGGCCATGTTGACGGAACCCAACATTACCTCGGATACACGCTGGCTAAAGTGGGTAAGTTCCCCCCATTCTCTCGTAGCTGCGGGCGATAAAGTATAGTCAACGCTTGCTCGAGGATTGGGTTCTGAGAACAGCGACACTATGAACCAATTGACCCCTTTATCAAAAGAACAGGGTGGAGTCGCAGTGACCGACGCATCAGTATGGGGCGAGGACACCTGAGGACAGGGCTAAACGTAGGTTAGACCGCTTTTCGCAAAAGGAGTGGAAGAAGCCATGGCCTATGTCGTGGATTTTAAGAACGTATCGACAGTGGGCTTGGAAACGTCATCGGTGGCGTCGGCTCTCGCCGGATTACGCGCCAATGAGGCCCGGTATTTTATGAATAAATATCATCATCAGTTTACGGTCATCCCTGCCCAGCAAAGTCCGGAAATCGTGAGTTATGTCCAGAGAATTTTGAAAAATGAACGCAATATCGAGGTGTCAGCACCTCCGCTCGAAACGTCTTGCTTTCTCGTCGAGGACATCCAATGGACTTATGTATTTCACCAGGATGGTCTGGTGGTGAATGTTCTCTACACTGCGGATGAACCGAAGAAGCGGGCTGTCGGATTTAAACTGTCGCAGGGAATGGCGGTGCCGAAAGAGCTCGTAGAAAAATTCAAGTTTGCTACACAGAAGTCGAAACTTGCTGGCAATATTCGAGGGTCATACTTTGTAATTAAGGGAGAATACCTATGTCCTCCTGTTGAAAATGGTGATTAGTGGGTCAGATCGGATCCCCAAGGGACGCGGTCTGATTGGCGTCCGGTAATAACGTCACCATTCGACTAATACACGAGGCGATATCAGCCATTGGCCCGGGGTACTAGGATGTCCCATCATCCAATGACGGCACGCTCATATCCATATAGTGGCAGACTAATAAACTTTCATGACAGCATTGGAATGGCTCTCGTGCTGTTTGACGAGGAGCCTCTCTTATTCGCCCAACGGGGATACATTGGAGACCCACGGCGGCAAAAACGCGGCCTAAACCACGATGCGATCCGTTTAACAATTACGTGGTGGGCCGGCGCATGGAATATCCTGATCACCTTGTCATAGAAGGGTTTTTCACTACCCCCTTGGTAATCTAGTCATATCGCGTCCCGTCTTCCCTCAAAAATAAAAGTACTTGAACGGGGATTCGTTGCCTCAAAATTAAGGGTCCTTGAAAATCATAGCACGGGTGCCACGTGGGAGACAT
>NZ_JBYCKN010000139.1:0-6313 GCF_057473405.1 Sulfobacillus sp. TH-112 | reverse complement strand
GGTCAAGAGTTTCTGAGAGTGGGATCGATCCCGAGAGGTGGAGCATGACCAGAAACGTAAATCGCTCTTCGGGGCCCTGTTGTGGCTCACTCGTCTTGCGGCCGGTTTAGTTGGCCATGCATCGTGCCCCATTTTTCCGCATGAACGGCCCGTCGGCGCATGCCCCAGGAACCTTTCCGCAGAGCATTCGGGCGTTCGCGTAACCATTAGGGTGACAGGGACCGTCAACAACCGAATTCCCGCCCAAAGACGAATCTTGGTGTGACATCTGGCAGTCCTCTCATGACAGGGAAGTGGTCAAAGTCATGACAACATCAGTGAGTGCCGGCAAAGTACCAAGAGAAGAGAGTGACGGAATGACAAGGAAGTCCGAGCATTAAGGGTACCTCTCAGCGGTCGTCGTCGTGCTTTCAGATGAGTCGCATGAGATGTAACCACTTGGTTGACAGCCGCGGGCTCTCACTATATCATCAACCATGTGGTTGAAGTTAACGAGGAGGCTTTTGATGGACGAGGCACGGCTGCGGAGGATGCGACAAGGATTTTTGCGACTACTAATTTTATTGGGCGTGCAATTGTTGCTGGGAATGGTGGCGAATCTATGGGTGATAATTCCCAAAACCCATCCCGGTACTGACAACAGCAATTACTTCGGGGGATTGATTAAGGGCATTTCTTGGGCGCTTTTCCACGGCGCACTCTTTCTCCAACTACACATCGCTGTGGGGGTAGTGCTATGGGTGTTCGCCACGCTATTAGTCGTGGCCTCTCTGCAAACCCACGACGGGACGTTGGTAACAGCTAGCGTAATGGAGTGGATCGGGATTACCGGTGCGGGGTTTAATGGCGGAAGCTTTCTCAACTACGGACTCAATATCAGTTCGTTTTTGATGAGTGTGGGATTTGTCCTGGCGGCGACCAGTGATGTCTGGGGCATGGTGTATAGTGTACGCCTGAAAGTCTCCCAGGAAGAGCTGGTGTCTCATGGCTAGCACGGATCGTACCCGTGAAATCACTCTGGCGGCCTATCGCATGATTGCGGACGAGGGATTGGAGAGATTTCGCATTCGGTCCTTGGCGGACCGCGTCGGCATCAATCACGCTACCTTGCTTCATTATTTCCCGTCCAAGCAGGCGGTCATAGAAGCGGTGGTGGGCTACTTACTGCACCAACTACGAGACGAAGGAATGGCGCATGACGCGCCGACGCCGGAAGAGGCGCTACGTCACGAATTGGACGACTTTTGTCGACGACTCCGCGATGATCGCAACTTTTTTGTCGTGCTCAATGAACTACAGCTTCGTGGGTATCGGGATGCGCGTGTGGCAGAGCCTCTAAACCAAATGTATACGGCTTGGCGTCGGTATCTCACGGAGATGATCAATCAAGGAATTTCAGCCAAGCAGTTTCGGGATGATCTACCAGTGGAGGCGTTGGTTGAGGTGATCATTTCACAGTTTCGCGGACTGACATTGAGTGCGTTAGACGTGCCGGATGATAGGATGATAGAAGATACGATGGCCATGTTATGGACGCTTTTAAGACGGGGAATCGTGCGGACATAACCGGTGACATGCTCATGCCGTCGCCAATAGGATGCTCGGCAGTGATGCTCGCATGCCTATTGGTCAGGGTCGTGCCTATGGTGTGTCGGGTACACTCTCTCGTTGCATCTCAAGAGAAGGGTAGGAGGGGGAGGGGCTCTGTGAAACCTCATTGGCGCCGTTCCGACGTTGCCAGGGTGGGGAAAAGGATAGGAGATAGGGAGGAATACGGAATGGTGGAAAAAGAACACGCCAATGATGACAACGTATTGCCCGACCTGTTAGCTCCGGGACTATCAGTAGTCTTCGTAGGCACCGCCGCGGGCACGGCGTCTAAAGTCCGGGGCGCCTACTATGCGGGAGCCGGCAATAAGTTTTGGCCGATACTGGCAGCCACTGGCCTCACGCCGCATCAGTTGCGCCCGGAGGAATACCCTGAGCTTTTGCAGTATGGATGGGGATTGACGGACGTGGTGAAAAATCAATTTGGGCCAGATAATCGTCTTCATCAATCGGTGGCATCGGGTGACGCCCTCTGGGAACGTCTCTCGAGGGTATCGCCCGCTTGGATTGCGTTTAATGGGAAGACCGCCGCAAAATGGGCGCTTCGGCGTTCGGTAATCGACTATGGTGAACAAAACCCCCAGTGGGGAACGATGCGACTTTTCGTATTGCCCTCAACCAGCGGCGCTGCCAATGGCCATTGGAATGCGGACTTTTGGCACCTATTTGCCGACCGCGTTTTATCCTCATGATGAAAACCGATGCTGTGATCCGAATGTCTCTGTACACCTCCCGATCATCAAGGGGTGGCGCAGGATATCCACGCATTCTTGGATAGGCATCCTTAACATTGCGTTCGCTTACGAGTCAAGTCATCGTTGGTGACTGAAGGTAGGTGGCTTTGGACAGGACCACCGGGCCGTCTCCGGCGAACACCGCGGAATGGCGATTATTCGTCAAAACGGAGTGGCACCTTGGTTTTTCAGTCTGCATTGATATTAGCCTTGATCGTATCTTAGCCTTTCGCTACTGTGGCGCATGTCCATGAAGCAAAGGTCTCCCCCGGGACCATTTCGAACCCAGAAGAACCGTCGTAGGCACGGATGGGCCGCCCATATTTTTTATGGAACCAATCGACCGGACCATTCCCCTATTCCCTCATAATCAAAAAATAACTTATGGAACAGGCAGGAATCACAGAAAAATCGGAGAAGTCATCAACGCCTTAAAGAGACAAACTCTGATCGTGGAAGGAACAAGGTTGACGGATATGCGCCTTAAAATTCAGGAAGCAGCGGAAACGGTGGGAGTCTCTGCCCAAACGATTCGTAAATGGGAGCGCAATGGACTCGTTCATTGTGCACGATTCCCTAATGGGTTTCGGTATTTTATGGCGCAAGATATAGAAAGACTGCGCCTGATTAAAGAATTGCTCGGGAGGGGGACACGGATGACGGCTGTTCGTCAGCTAGTTGGAGAAATGGAAGGCGGAACGGGTGGTTCGCCCGTTCACCTTGCCGGTACATTGATCGCCCTACGGATGGCTCGGGGATGGACCTTGGATGAAGTGGCCAATCGCGCGGGTCTAAGCCCGATGAAGATTCATACGCTGGAAAATGGCCGTTCCAATGGGAGCATCGAAATTCTTCAACGGTTGGCTAGTGTGTATGGGGTGGCGCTCATCGATTTGGTGCGAGGGCAGGTTGGTCGGGACCCGGAGGTGGTGCGAGCTTCGGAGAGGCCACGGTTGGTAACCGGGGGGGACAGCATTACGATGGAAGGATTGGCACAGGGCGATGTGGATCTGCGGCCGATGCGGCTCACGGTGGACCCGGGTCGGGGCGTCGATACCTTTCATGGCCATCCCGGCCAGGAGTTCATTTATGTGCTGGTAGGAGAATTAGTGGTGGAGTTACATAATGGTCGCACCTACACCTTGGAATCGGGCGATTCCATGGCTTTTCGGTCGGAAATCTTACATCGGTGGCACGCCACCGACCATATTTTACAAGCATTGTGGATCCACCGGGATAGAGAAAGGGGATCAACTCACGATGCATTATGACGTCATTATTGTCGGAGGCGGCATTATTGGACTGTGTTCAGCCTTTGCTCTGAAAGAAGTGGGAATGCAAAACATCCTGGTCATCGATCGAGGTTGGTGTGGCCAAGGATCAACCGCCAAAGCGACAGGAGGAATTCGCACTCAGTTTAGTTCCGAGACCAACGTTAGGCTGGCGTTGCGGGGGCGCCGCTATTTTCAAGAATGGGATGTCATCTATGGCGGAGATCCCCGGTTTCGCGAGGTCGGATATCTCTTTTTTACCCGCAATACCGCTCGTGGCCAGTCGCTACAAGAAGGGCTAGCGCGTCAAACCAGTTGGGGAGTAAAAGCCTATAAAGTAGACTCCAGCGACGTTGCCAAAATGGTTCCGGGAATGCGGGTCGATGATCTCGTCATGGCCGTCTTCAGTGTGGGGGATGGGATTGCCGATCCGGGAGCCACGCTCTCCAGTGTGGAGTCTTCATGCCGTAAGCGAGGGATTGTGATTCAAGAACATACCCCAATTGACTCGATTAGCCATCAAAGCGGACGGGTCGTAGGGGTCATGGCCGGTCAGCATCTTTTTCTAGGAGACAAGGTGCTTTTGGCGACCGGCGCATGGACGGCACCACTCGTGGAATCAGTTGGTTTTCCTTTGCCTATTGCGCCTCACCATCGCCAAGTGTATCGCACCGGGCCTGTAACGGACTGGCCCGCACTGATGCCACTGAGTGTCGATTTGGATACCGGTCTCTATTGCCACTCTGATGGTTTATCGGTGGTATTTGGTGGGGGGGATCGCGACAGCGATCCGGGATGGGATGAGAGTGCCCGGCCCGATCACGTGACGGAGATTATGGAGCCACTCGTGAATCGGTGGCCGCTTCTGGCGGAGGCGCAAATTACCCATACTTGGGCAGGTCTTCGCGAAATGACGCCGGATGATCATGGGATCGTCGGAGAAATCCCGACGGTTAAAGGACTATATGTTGCCGCGGGCTTTAGTGGCCACGGCTTTATGCAGGCTCCGGCAATCGGCGACCTGGTGAGCACGATTATGACAGGACAGCGGGGGACCGTGAACGGACAAGCGTTAGATCCCTCGCGATTCTCGGGGGAAGTGGAGGGGGAAGCCTATGTTTTTTGAGGGAACTGGAGCCGAAATTTTGGTGGAAGTGTTGCGAGCTGCAGAGGTGCAGATCATTTTCGGGGTGCCTGGCGATACCGGTGTGGCCTTATATGATGTTCTCAGTCACGATCAAGCGGTGGGACCTCGTCACGTGTTGGCGCGGGATGAACGATCAGCCGCTTCGATGGCGGATGCCTATGCTCGGGTAACTCATCGAGTCGGCGTGGTGGAGGCCTCAAGTGGGGGAGGGGCCACATTTCTTGTCGGGGGACTCGGCGAGCCTTATGCCGCCTCCGTGCCGATGTTGGTCATCACCTCCGATGTTCACCGCTCTAGTCGTGGATCCCACGCCATCACAGAAGTGGATCAACAAAAACTGTTTTCTGCGGTCACAAAGGCACAGTTTGTTGTGGACGATGCCGCGTCCATGGGGGATATCGCCAATGCCGCCCTAAAAGTGGCGTTGTCCGGCCGACCGGGACCCGTGAGTCTCATTATTCCGGAAGATGTGTTTGAGGAACGGGGAATGTCGGAGTGGGCGTCGCAACCAGCACTCCTAACACCGGTGCGAACACTGGGGGAGATAGCATCGCTAAAGCGCGCTGCCCGCGTGATTGCAGCGGGCCACCGACCCGCGATGGTGTTAGGTTCGGGTGTGCATTGGTCCAATGCGTGGAATGCAGTGATGTCATTGGCTGAGCGGGGTCAGTTGGCCGTTGCGACCACCATTCACGGTAAAGGCGCCTTTCCAGAATCGCACCCCCTGAGTCTGGGTGTGGTAGGCGCCAATGGGGCTCGGGATTACGCCAATGCCTATTTACACGAGGCTGATGTCGTGCTCTTCGTCGGGACGCGGGCTAATTCTACGGATACCGATGGATTTCAATCTCCCCGTCGGGAAGGAACTCAGATTATCCATATGGATATTGATGCCTCGCGTGCGGGCGGAAATTACCCTGGCAGCCTGGCAATATTGGGGGACGCCGGCGCTAATGTGATGGCGCTTACGGAATTATTGCCGGATGCTTCTTCACCCCGAGAGGTTATTGCGCAGTGGATTGCCGAGCGCCGCCAACAATTTGCTGCTGCGCAAACGGGAAATCCCTTACGGGGACTTGATCCCCGTGCTGTGGTCGAGCATGTTCAGACCGTGTTCGGTCGCGAGGCATTGGTGGTCGGCGAGCCCGGAACCCCGACACCATATTTGTCATCATATTGGATAAGTCACGGCTATCGCCGTGATGTGATATTGCCGCGAGGACATGGGGCGATGGGGTTTGCCATTCCCGCAGCTGTGGGCATGGCTCTAGGCCATCCAAACCATCGGGTGGTGGCTTTTACGACCGATGGGAGCTTAGCGATGGCGTGCGGAGAGATGGAAACAATTAGCCGATTACACCTCCCCATTATTCTGTTGCATCTCGCCAATGGGTCTCTCGGATGGATTAAATCCTTGCAACATTTTTATATGGATAAGCGGTACTTTGGGGTGGATTTTGGACCTGTCGATGCGGTGTTGGTGGCCCAGGGTTTTGGAATTCAAGGGGTGCATGTGGAGTCCTTAGAAGAATTGGACTATGCTTTGACCACCG